>JBEQLC010000013.1:0-16523 GCA_040326175.1 Desulfobacteria bacterium
GCAAAGAGTCGCACGGTATGCTGGTTAAGAATGTCTCCCTGACCGGAATCGGGTTCGCTACGCTTGCCCCGCACAACCTCATTAAGGGTACAGAAGTCAGGGTGAAATTCAGACTGGACGATGCGAACCGGTCAGAAATCGAAAAAGATGTCGTCGTGAGAGTGGTCAAGGACAAGTACCTGGGGTGCGAATTCCTGGAACGTGCTCTATTCGACAAGGCGCTGGGGTTTTACCTTATGCCTTAGTGCACATCTCCCTCCCCTCAGTCCCCTCCGATACGGCTGTCTTCGACTCTGAGCTCAGACCGAAGGAAGCCCGTGGCAGGCCGCCAAGCTATGTGATGTGGCAGCTCATGCCGTATACTATGTCCCCCTTACGGACTGCAGCAAAGTCTATTCAAGCCCAACTATTCATAGCCGCGGACTCGCCACCAGAGAAGACGAATACCGACTTTGGGGTCTCTTGGTCCAGGAGTTTATGCCTTGACCAAGGTGTATGCTTCACATATGTTCACAAAGATGGGAATACGCGTGAAATCAACAACGATCATAGGCCTGGCGATATTCTGCGTTTGCTTTATTGCTGGAGGTCTGGGGCTGTACTTTTATCGATACGCAGTGTCGCCCATACAGACCAGCGAAACGAGTGCTGTTGTGTGGATAAGATCTGGCCAGAGCTTCTCGGAAACAGTTGCCCAACTTCAAGAACATCGCCTAGTACGGCACCCGCAAAGGTTTCGCTGGCTTGCCAGGCTGAGGGGAGATGACAGGCATATTCGAGCCGGGGAATACGTTCTTCGTCCTTCCATGTCGCCGAATGCCATCCTGGATACTTTGGTCAGCGGTGAGGTCCTCCTGCATAAAGTCGTTATTCCAGAGGGGTCCACTCTCTTTCACATAGGCAGGATCCTGGAAAGAGCTGGGCTTATGTCACAGGAAGCATTTCTGGATGCAGTCGAGGACCCGCGCCTAGTAGAGGACATTGGCCTAAAGGGAAATACTTCTGAAGGATATCTTTTTCCAGAGACGTATCATTTCCCCAGGGGAGTTACTCCTCGGGAAGTCATAGATAAGATGGTTGACCATTTTCGCTCGGTCTTCACACCCACTTGGATCGAGCGGGCGGAAGCCATAGGCCTTACCACCCATGAAGTAGTAACCCTTGCCTCTATTGTTGAAAAAGAGACGGCAGCACCTCAAGAGCGGCCACTAATTGCAGCTGTGTTCCTGAATCGGCTCAAACGGGGCATGCGTCTTGAGAGCGATCCTACTGTCATCTATGGGATGAAAGACTTTGATGGAAACCTTACTCGAAAAGACCTTGAAACTCCGACTCCCTATAACACCTACCAGATAAAGGGCCTACCACCGGGACCCATCGCCAATCCTGGGCGGGCGTCCATTGCGGCCGTGCTTTATCCATCCGAAGGACCCTTCCTCTACTTTGTGTCGAAGAATAACGGCTCCCACCACTTTTCCCGCACCCTGAGTGAACACAACCAGATGGTGAGACAATACCAGCTCCGCGTACCTTAGGCGGTCAGCAGTTTCTTGTCCTTGGCTTCAACAGAGTGAAGCGCGGCTCATATTGTATGCTTCTACTAGCAATACCGCTATATGCTGCATGCCAATAATCATCCACAAAAAACCACTAGTGGTTATCCATTCTGATTAATTTTAAATCCCATGAATTATTCATAAAATAATCGTCTCGCTTGTATTTTTTTCTTGACATTGCCCGCTGATATCTGTATTAAGCCAAATAGTGGTTGAAAGTGGATGAAAAAAGGCGGTTAGGATCAAGAAATGTTTCGGGGAAGTTCATTCCATAACATAGATCCAAAAGGTCGATTGATTATACCGGCCCGTTTTAGAGATGCGCTCAGGCAGAGCAGTGTGGACGGGCTCATGATCTCAACTATGGATGGCGCCTTGTCTTGTTATACTTTTGAAGAATGGCGCAAGATAGAACGGCGAATTCTTGACCTCGCCGTGAAGAGCGAACACATGAGGCGTTTCAGACGCATCTTTATAGGCGGTGCCCATGAATGTCTGCTCGACAAGCAGGGAAGAATTCTGATTCCACCAAGCCTCCGGAAGCGTGCTAGCCTGAAGAAGGAGGCTGTACTCATAGGAGTGCTGGATCATTTTGAGGTCTGGGCCAAAGAAAGCTGGACCCAGGAGGACAAGAAACTTCAGAATGATCTGAAGACTGAGGATCTTAGAAACGAGGTCGCTGAACTGGGGCTTTAGGGTGAGTGGGCCATGCAATATCGCCATGTCCCGGTCATGGTCAATGAGGTTGTTGACTATCTAAACTGCTCACCCGGCAAGACATATGTGGATGGTACCTTAGGGGGGGGTGGCCATGCCAAGGCTATTTTGGAGGCCATCGGTCCGGACGGCTTGCTGCTCGGGATCGATCGAGACCCGGATTCGATTGCCCATGCCGGGCAATCCCTCCATTCATTTCAACCAAACATTCAAATCTTTCACGAAGACTTCACTCATCTCCCACACATTCTTTCGCGATTACACCTCACCAACGTCGATGGGATTTTGCTCGATTTGGGGCTTTCCCTCTACCATCTGGAAGGGAGTGGCCGTGGTTTCAGCTTCATGCGGGACGAGCCTTTGGACATGCGTATGAACCCGACGCAAGGCCATACGGCTGGAGCAATAGTAAACAGGCTATCGGAAAAAGACCTCGCGGACCTTCTATATCGCTATGGAGAGGAGCCCAAGGCCCGTCGTATTGCAAAACGCATTGTGGAGAGCAGGCGTCAGCAAGCGATCATGTCGAGTCTGCAACTTGCTGATATTGTCAGGAAGGCGGTTCCAGTCCGGTATAGGCGGGGGCGAAGCCATCCGGCCACGCGGACATTTCAAGCCTTAAGGATAGCAGTGAACCAGGAACTGGAGGCCTTGGAAGAATTCTTGGATAAGGCAGTTGATCTTCTGAATCCAGGGGGACGGCTTTGCATCATGTCGTTTCATTCCCTGGAAGACCGTATTGTCAAAGAGCGTTTCAAAACCCTTGCCAAGGAGTGCATCTGCCCGCCTCGATTTCCGAAGTGTGTGTGCCAAAAAACACCCCAGGTGTCTATCCTAACAAAGCGGCCCGTGCGACCTGGTCCAGAAGAGGTTATGAGAAATCCCATGGCCCGAAGCGCCAAGTTAAGGGCTGCAGAACGCCTGACAGAGGAGGAACCATGAAAACAGGGAAGATTTCAAAGTGGCGCCATCCAATGGTGGCAATAGGGATCGCGCTCATGGTGGTCCTTGTGGCAGAACTCTTAGTCTATACCTGGTGCAGAGTACAGTATGTGCGAATCGGATATGAGATTACCGAAGCAACCAAGGAGCATCAGCGTTTAGCGGAACTTTACAGGAGATTAAAGGTTGAGGAAGCCCGCCTGAGATCCCCTGAGCGCATCATACGCATAGCGCAGCAACGAGGGCTGGTGATGCCTGATTCAAAACAGGTTAGGGTAATCCCATGAGGATCGGCAGAACAAAGAAACCGAATCCATTAAAATGGGTTCGTTTTCGGATTATCATCGTGGGTGCCGCTTTGGGGGTTTGTTTTGCCGTTATGGTGGCCCGGGCGTTTCAATTGCAGGTGGTTGAGGGGAGGCAGCTTCAGTCCAAGGCTGAAGATCGATATACAGAGGCCTTTTGCAATACATCAAAAAGGGGAACGATCTATGACCGGAATCACACAGAACTGGCACTTAGCGTCGAGGTGGAATCCATCTGTGCTGATCCGAGACAGATCTCATCTCCAAAACAGATAGCCCGGGCCCTCGCTCGGGCCTTAAACTTGAAGCAAGCGTCTCTGTCAAAGAAGCTACGTTCGGGCAAGAGCTTTGTCTACGTCAAGAGGCAGGTAGACCCTGCAAAGGTCTCGGCGGTCAGAGCATTGAAGCTGGACGGAATCGGCTTTCGGACCGAGAGCCGCCGATTCTATCCTCTCAAGAGCCTGGCTGCGCAGGTAATAGGGTTTTGCGGGACTGACGGAAACGGTTTGGAGGGACTGGAATTCCGCTATGACGCCTACCTGAAAGGCCGTGAGAGTGCCGGGACGATTATAAAAGACGCCCTTGGCCGGTCTTTTACCGGGGAATCTTCTTCTGAAGGGAAGCCCGGGTATAACTTGATTCTGAATCTTGACAAGAACATTCAATATATTGCCGAAGAGGCCCTTTCTGAAGGAGTAAGGAAGTCTCGGGCCAGGTCCGGCATAGCACTAGTCATAGTTCCCAGCACCGGGGCAATCCTGGCCGTTGCCCACGTGCCCCGGTTTAACCCAAATGCTTTTGGCCAATACGAACGATGGCTGTGGCGAAACCGTGCGCTCACGGACTCGTTTGAGCCGGGTTCCACGTTCAAGATATTGCTTGTGGCCGCAGCGCTTGAATCGGGGACCTGCACACCTGATTCAGAGTTTTACTGCGAGGAGGGGGCCTATCGAGTCGGCAGGAAGGTGGTACACGATACTCATCCCCACGAGACACTTTCGCTTCAGGATATTGTAAAATATTCCAGCAACATAGGGGCTGCCAAGGTAGGCATGAAGGTCGGACCTGCATACTTCTATCATAAACTCGAGGAATTCGGTCTTGGAGAAAAATCTGGTATCGACTGTCCGGGGGAGACCCGTGGCAGCTTACGGCCCATCGGAAGCTGGACTGAGATTGATACCGCGACGATCTGTTTTGGACAGGGAGTCTCTCTTTCAGCGTTGCAGCTGGGTGTCGCAATATCTACCGTAGCCAATGGCGGGCTAATGATGAGGCCGTATCTGGTGCAGAAGATAGCTGACGTACAGGGCCGTACAATCAAGAGTTTTGAACCCACTCCTGTACGAAGGGTCATTTCACGCGAAAACGCCCGTCGTCTGACCCGCATGATGATGAGAACCGTGGAAGAAGAGGATGGCACGGGCGTCAAAGCAGCCGTGAGAGGCTACCACGTTGCCGGCAAGACAGGAACGGCCCAGAAGGCAGATCCGGCAGGCGGGGGGTATGCGGCGGGAAACTATGTTGCCTCATTCGTAGGATTTGCGCCTGCTGAAAACCCGGAGATTGTTGTTCTCGTGGCCATTGACGAGCCTCAAGAAGAGCATTATGGGGGTGTGGTTTCCGCCCCTGTGTTCAGACGTATCGTCCGTGAAACGCTTAGGTACTTGAAGGTGCCTCCGGAAGTGGTCACCCCTGAGCATGCGGACCCTCACTTCCTTAGCCCTGAACAGGATAACCAACGGGGTCCGGAAGAGCCCCTCAGAGTCTCAAATGAGGAGCCGAAAATGGGGTGAAACTGGGCCTTCTCTTGGAGGCTGTACCGGTGGTTGTGCGTTTTGCAGGACAGGAAGGCCGGATTATCGACTCTGTTCACTATGATTCTCGCACTGTGACGCCTGGAGGATTGTTTGTGGCGATACAGGGCCATCGCTCGGATGGATATACCTATGTTGAAGAAGCAATTGAAAATGGAGCCGTTGCTATTCTGGCAGAAAAGGAGTGGCCTGGACGGCAATCAATCAGTGTGGCTCAAGTCGAAAATGCCCGGCTGGCTCTGGCTGCAGTTTCGTCAACATTCTATGGGGATCCATGCCGAGAGCTCTGTATGATCGGTATTACTGGAACAAACGGTAAGACAACGACGGCCTATTTGATGGAGTCTATCTTGAGTGCCGCAGCCTTGAAAGTCGGCGTCATTGGTACCATTGATTACCGATTTGGAGGGCAAAGCTTTGCCAGTCCAGTAACGACACCCGAGTCCCTTGATCTAATGCGACTTTTGCGCAGCATGGCCGACAGCGAGGTTACTCACGTGGTACTTGAAGTTTCGTCCCACGCGCTTGATCTTCATAGGGTAGCCTGCTGCGATTTTGATGTGGGGGTTTTCACCAATCTGTCAAGAGACCACCTGGACTATCACCACGACATGGATACCTACTGGCAATGCAAACGGGAGCTTTGCATAGGGCGACTCGGGGTCGGATCAAAGCAAGAACGGGCGACTGCAGTCATTAACTGGGACGACCCTAAGGGAAAGGAGCTATGTGCAGACGTGTCGGTACCTTGCCTGCGTGCGGGGTTTTCAGACGATTGCGAAATTCTTGCCAAAGATATGTGCCTCACCAAAGACGCTGCTTCAGGCAGGGTAAGGACTCCAGAAGGCGAATTTGATTTCACTTCTTCCCTCGTGGGAACGCACAACGTATACAACATTTTGTCTGCCACAGGTGCTGCAATAGCACTTGGTTTACCCTTGGAGACTATTCAGAAAGGAATAGTCGGTCTCCGGGGGGTGCCAGGCCGGCTTGAGTGTGTGGCCAACGAATTAGGACTTTCAGTCTTTGTCGACTATGCCCATACGCCGGACGCCCTGGAAAACGTATTGACTGTTCTGAGAGGGCTCACAGCCGGCCGAACGATCACCATATTCGGTTGTGGCGGGGATCGGGATAGAGACAAACGCCCCATGATGGGCGCTGCCGCAGGCCGACTCAGTGATCTTGTGGTGTTGACTTCTGACAACCCGCGCACCGAAGCGCCGGAGGCGATACTGGCGGATATTGTCGAGGGGGTTGCCGCTATTCAGAGTCACCAGTACGAATTTCATGAATTGACAAAGGGATTTGAGACCCCAGGCTATGTTGTTGAACCAGATCGGAGGAAGGCCATTGCCTTGGGGCTTGGCGTAGCCAAGTCCGGCGACACCGTGATCATTGCCGGCAAGGGGCACGAAACCTATCAGATCACAGGTGAGACAATTGTACCTTTTGATGACAGGGTGGAGGCAAAGAAGGCGATTAAGAGATTGTCAATTGACAATTGACTAATGGCCAATGACTATCGAGCATTGAAGGCTGAATATTTGTTTCCCCAATCTTCAATCTTCAACAGACAATATTCAATTCTTTTCGCTAATGACCATTGACTCAAAACCTTGGACTGTTTCAGATGCCTTGCAGGCAACAGACGGACGCCTGGTGCTTGGGAATGAGGCGGCTCGATTTCAGAACATCTCCACTGATTCTCGAACCACCAAGGCCGGGGATCTTTTTGTAGCTATTACAGGGCCGAACCACGATGGGCATGACTTCTTGCAGGATGCCTTTGATAGAGGGGCCCATGGTGTTCTGGTAGACCAGGACTATGTTGGCAAGAAAGCGCCGGTGTCCAAGGGAGACGAGTTCAGGATAACTGTGCCGGATACTCTAAGGGCCCTGGGAGACTTGGCTGCCTTTCGTCGCCGACAGAGCAATGTATCAGTCGTAGCCATAACCGGTACTAACGGCAAGACCACGACCAAGGAGATGACAGCTGCGGTGCTGGGCCAGACCGCTTCGGTGTTGAAAACGCCCGGCAACTTCAACAACCTGATTGGACTGCCCCTCACTCTATTTGGATTGAACGATAGCCATGAGTGGGCCGTCCTGGAACTTGCAATGAATCATCCGGGTGAAATTCGCCGACTTTCCGAGATCGCCGACCCGGACCTCGGCGTGATTACCAATATAGAAGCTGGTCATCTGGAGGGCGTGAAGGATATCGATGGGGTCATGGCGGCCAAAGGTGAACTCCTTGAGGGGTTGGGTCAAGACGGGATCGCAGTACTAAATGTTGATGACCAGAGAGTTTGCAGGCTGGCTGAGGGGTTTGGCGGACGTGTGGTGACTTTCGGTATTCACGGTTCGGCAGAGGTATCGGGAACCCCGGTATCTCAGAGCCGCACAGGCGTTTCCTTTGAACTTAACTGGTATGACGAGTCAGTGCGGGTATCCCTGAAGATTCCAGGAGAGGGTGCCATCTTCAACGCCCTGGCTGCAGCAGCCGTGGGATATCGCGTCGGCCTCTCAATGGAGGAGGTAAAAAAAGGTCTGGAATCCATGGACCCGCTCCCGGGACGTATGGAGATCTTGACGCTTCCTGGGGGCACTCACCTGGTCAATGATACATATAATGCCAATCCGGGCTCTGTGGCAGCAGCTATTCAAACATTGGGTTCCTTAAAGGGCGGCGGGAGGGGCATCTTTGTTATTGGAGACATGTTGGAACTCGGGGAACACTCCGAAAGTGCCCACAGGCAGATTGGAATCTTAGCTGCACGTGCCGGCATGTCCGGCCTCTACGCTACTGGTAATTTTGCAGGCACAGTGGCCGAGGGCGCGACAGGAGCAGGTATGGATCATAAAAAGATCTTTACAGGGACCCGAGAAGAAATCGTAGGGGTTCTCAAGGATCGCCTGGGACCCGGAGATTGGGTCCTTATAAAGGGATCCCGCCTAATGGCTATGGACAAGGTGGTTGAAAGACTGAAAATTGCAGATTGAAGATTGTCTATCGACTGTTGACCGGCAACGAGTAACCAGTAACGAGCAACCAGTAACCAGTAACCAGTAACGAGTCTGACATGCTTTATCACTTACTGTACCCTCTGCATACAGCCTTTTCGGCTTTTAACGTATTTCGCTACATTACCTTCCGGACGATCTATGCCAGCCTCACCGCCCTCTTGATCTGTTGGTTGTTGGGACCATGGACCATACGAAAGCTTGCGGAACGACAGATAGGTCAATATGTGAGGACTGACGGCCCTCCGGCTCACCAGACAAAGACTGGCACGCCGACTATGGGAGGAATCTTAGTCCTCTTTGCAACTGTTACGGCCACACTTCTGTGGGCTGACCTGACCAACCCTTTTGTGTGGATCGTCCTCCTAGTGATGATTAGCTATGGCGCCATAGGGTTTATAGATGACTACTTGATGCAGGTGAAGAAGGAAAGCAGAGGGCTTCCAGGACGAATCAAGATTTTGATCCAGGTCGCCGTAGGCCTGCTCGTGGCCGGCCTCCTATATGCACGTGCTGATTTTGATACACACGTAACCATTCCTTTTTTCAAACAGGTGGCGCCTGATCTTGGCTGGACCTATATCCTTTTTGCCACCACGGTCATAGTGGGAACGTCTAATGCAGTGAATTTGACAGACGGTCTGGATGGTCTTGCAATCGGACCCGTGACTGTGGCTGCCGCTACCTTTGTTATCCTCTCATATGTAGCAGGCCATGTGAAGATCGCGGAATATCTTCAGATTCAGTATATGGCAGGGAGTGGTGAACTCGCTGTCTTTTGCGGCGCCCTTGTCGGGGCAGGAATGGGATTCCTCTGGTACAACTCATATCCGGCCCAGATATTCATGGGAGACGTGGGGTCTCTTCCTTTAGGTGGAGCGCTGGGAACGGTTGCGGTGATTACAAGGCATGAGATTCTCCTGGTGCTCGTGGGAGGTATTTTTGTTGTGGAGGCCTTGTCCGTGATCTTTCAGGTGGGGTTTTTCAAGGTCACCAATGGACGTCGTATTTTCAAGATGGCTCCGCTTCATCACCACTTTGAGCTCAAGGGCTGGCCTGAGCCCAAGGTGATCGTCAGGTTCTGGATCATCGCCATTATCCTGGGCCTGATGGCGGTCAGCACGTTGAAGTTGCGATAACCGGAATGTTAGTAGTCCGTTGCACGTTGAGATTGTCACTGATTTGAATTTTGAGAACAAAAAGGTCTTAGTCGTTGGCTTGGCCAAAACCGGCCTCGCGGTCGCCCGGTTCTTGAAGGATCGTGGGGCACAAGTTACGGCAACCGACCTGAAGAGAAGGGATGAACTTGGCTCCTATGCCCAAGAGGCCACTGCCATGGGCATTGCTCTGAAGCTTGGGGCACACGAAATTGAATGTTTTACCGACTCAGACCTTGTTGTGCTGAGTCCGGGTGTGCCGCACACCATAGCGCCTCTGGAGGCGGCAAGGAGAGCAGGGATACCGGTGATCGGTGAGGTTGAATTGGCTTCTCGATATATAGAACAACCAATAGTAGCCATCACAGGGACCAATGGTAAGACCACTACTACGAGTCTTATCGGACAGATGTTGGAGGCTTCTGGTCGTGAGGTCTTTGTTGGAGGCAATATAGGTGCCCCACTCATAGACTACGTTAATTCCGACAGACGTGCGGAGATGGTTGTAGCCGAGATAAGCAGCTTCCAACTTGATACTATCGAGAACTTCAGACCCAAAGTGGGTGTTCTCTTGAATATTACAGAAGACCACCTTGATCGATACGACGATTTCGGTGACTATGTGAGATCAAAGGGAATGCTGTTCAAGAATCAACAAAGCAGTGACGTAGCGGTCTTAAACGGGATGGACCCTTCCGTTTCCGAACTTGAATCGCTCATTGACAGCCAAAGACTTTACTTCAACATCGATAACTCAGCGGTGCACGGAGCGGTGATCAGTGGCAAGGAGATGACTTGCAGCCTGCCCGAAAAGGCCCCTGTTGTCTTCAGATTGGCCAACTTCAAGCTCGCAGGGGGGCACAACCTGGAGAATGCTGCCGCTGCCAGCCTGGCAGCGCTGGTTGCAGGCGGCGATCAGGCAGGTATCCAGACGGCGCTCGATGCCTTTGAGGGCCTGCATCACCGGATGGAATATGTCAAAGACGAGAACGGTGTGCAGTACTACAACGACTCCAAGGCTACCAATGTAGACGCCGTCAAACGTTCCCTTGAGAGTTTTGGCCCCCAGGTGATCTTGATTATGGGCGGCCGTGACAAGGGTGGAAGCTATTCACTCCTGAATGGACTCATAAAGGAGCGGGTCAAGAGACTCATTGCCATTGGGGAGGCGCGCGAAAAAATTCTTGATGCCCTGGGAGGCCTGACGCGCAGTGAAGGGGCAAGGACCATGGAGGAGGCGGTCAACGTGGCCCGTCAAGCAGCAGCACCCGGTGACACCGTGCTCCTCTCTCCGGGGTGCTCAAGTTTTGATATGTTCACAGACTATGCCGAGCGTGGCGAGGCATTCCGTGAGGCTGTGAGAGGATTGACGAGGGGCGATTGAACTGCAACAGCGAGCGCATTCCCTGCAGCTTGCTGCGGGGTTAGCGAGCGAATCAAGAAATTGTAAAATTCCTTACAGTCGAAGATTCCTTGCAGCTTGCTGCAGGGAACTTCAATACGGCATCGGGGGCCTTAATTTAGGGAACTTTCACTGATGGCAAAAGCCAAGCAGAAAAAGGAGAGTGGTGGCTGTGATCATTTCCTCTTGTGGGGGACGCTATCGCTGCTCGCGATTGGGGTGGTAATGGTCTACAGTGCCAGCTCAGCTGTTGCCCTAAAGCGATTTGGAAGCGACGCCTACTTTTTCAAAAGGCAGGTGGTCTATGCCCTCGCAGCAATTGTGGTTCTATTAACCTGTCGACATGTGCCATACACTATTTATAGGAAGATGGCATACCCTATTCTTGCGGTCACTTTTTTGTTGCTCATTGCCCTGTACTTGCCCGGGGTGGGACACGCAGTTGGAGGCGCCAGACGATGGTTGAAGGTTTCCGGGGTTTCTTTTCAACCATCAGAGCTTGCAAGGCTGGCCCTGATTATCTATTTGGCCTACTCCATGAGCAAGAAACAGGAGAACATCAAGGTGTTTGCCATAGGCTTTCTTCCCCATGTCATTGTACTTGCGAGTCTTGGGGCCCTGGTAGTTATGCAACCCGACTTTGGAATGGCAGTGGTCCTCGCGTTGGTTACGTGGACGATGCTCTTTGTAGGAGGTGTACGTCTGTTTCATCTTTTCACAGCACTGGCGGCAATCCTTCCGGTTGCTTATTACTTGGTAGTGCATGTGGGATACCGCGCGAGACGACTCGCAAGCTTTCTCGACCCCTGGAGATATGAGAGCGACGCAGGGTATCAGATCGTGCATTCACTGATGGCCTTTGGATCAGGGGGAATCGTGGGGTCAGGCATCGGAAACAGTTACCAGAAGCTTTTTTATCTGCCCGAGCCCCATACAGACTTTGTTTTGTCAGTGGTAGGAGAGGAATTAGGTCTTGTGGGGGTGTGCATTGTGGTGGGTCTTTATGTCATGCTCGTCTGGCGGGGGATCGTTGTGGCTATGCGGGCCCGGGATCTCTTTGCAGTCTATTTGGCTGTAGGGTTGATTTCCGCTCTTGGACTGCAAGTGTGCATCAACTTAGGTGTTGCCATGGGTTTATTGCCCACGAAGGGACTGACACTGCCGTTTGTCAGCTACGGAGGCACATCCCTGGTGATGAATGCCGCTGCCATTGGAATATTGATGAATATATCAGCCCGACAGGCGGTGTGACAATGAGGGCCCTTATTGCCGGGGGCGGAACGGGAGGTCATCTTTTCCCCGGGATTGCGATTGCCCAGTCATTCAGGGTTAAGGAGCTTGAGGCTAAGATATTATTTGTAGGGACGGGGAATCCCATGGAGGTATCCACCCTTTCAAAGAATGGATTTGATCACGTGGGCATTGTGGCGGAAGGCCTTAAAGGACGAGGGCTGTGGCGACAGTTCCGATCGTTGCTCAAGATCCCGATCGGGGTGTGGCAAGCCTTGCGAATTATCTGGCGGTTTGATCCTGACGTCATCATTGGTCTTGGGGGATATGTCTCCGGACCTGTGGCCTTAGCGGCAAGGCTCACCCGGAAAAAGATAGTTATCCATGAACAGAACATTCTACCAGGTTTGACTAATAGGATGCTGGGGCGTTTTGCTGACCGGGTATTCATCTCCTTCCCGGATAAGTACGGTGTATTCAGGCCATCGAGGACTGTTATGACAGGAAACCCTGTACGACAGGAGCTCCTTGCAGGTAAAGCTGGCGAGAAGGCACCCGGTCCATTTACGGTTCTAATTCTAGGTGGCAGCCAGGGGGCTCACGCAATAAACCGTGTCATGGTTGAAGCCCTTGATCATCTGAAGGGCCCCGCTCAGATGACGTTTATCCATCAGACAGGTGCCAAGGATGCAGAATGGGTTGCACAGGCCTATAAGAGCCGGGGCATCAACGCTACGGTCGGTCCGTTTTTTGAAGACATGGCAGGCCCCTACAGCAACGCCGATTTGGCTGTGTGCAGGGCCGGAGCAACGACAGTGTCAGAGTTGATGGCTTTGGGGAAGCCTGCCATCTTCGTCCCTTTCCCCTTTGCAGCAAATAACCACCAGGAGCTAAATGCACGGTATGTGGCGGATGCCGGCGGTGCAGAGGTCATCCTGGAAAAGGATCTGAAAGGTGCTGTGTTGGCAGACAGACTCGATCATTTTGTGTCAAACTCTCAAACCCTGAGGGATATGGCAAAACGCACATTAGCACTTGCGCGTCCCGATGCTGCGTCCGTTATTGTTGAGGAATGCCGAAGGCTGTGCGTCATTAATCATTAGTTATCGGCTACTAGTTGCTCTTCACTCGTTGCTGGTAGCCTGGTGAATCGAATAGGGAGTGCGGAACGGGGAATGCGGAATGCGGAATTAAAAGAACTGGAGAGCTGCAAGTCGCAACCAAGAACGTCTAACACCAATGAGTAATGACTCAGTGAACGTTGTCTCGTGCGTCAACTTCAGGCACTTTAGCTCACTTTAGGCACTTAACTTGTATCAGAAGAAGTATAACATCCATTTTGTGGGCATCGGCGGAATCGGGATGAGTGGGATCGCGGAGCTCCTCTTGAACCTGGATTATAAGGTAAGCGGGTCAGACCTGCGGTCAACTGAGATTACGAGACGCTTGGCTCAACTTGGGGGCAGGATATTTGAGGGCCATCGTCCGGAGCAGATTCAAGGAGCGGATGTAGTGGTGATTTCCTCAGCCGTGAAGGCAGACAACCCTGAGGTTGTGGCTGCCAGAGATGCCGTTATTCCGGTTATCCCCAGAGCGGAGATGCTCGCAGAACTAATGCGGCTGAAATACAGCATCGCTGTGGCTGGTGCCCACGGCAAGACCACAACGACGTGGATCATTGCTTCGGTCCTTGACCACGGGGGGCTCGATCCTACGGTGGTCATCGGGGGGAAGCTTGACAGCTTGGGTACGAATGCCCGTCTGGGCCAGGGAGAATTCATTGTAGCTGAAGCCGACGAAAGCGATGGCTCTTTCTTGAAGCTCACCCCGACCATTGGCGTAGTAACGAACATCAACGCTGAACACCTCGATTTCTATGGGAACCTGGAAAAGATTAAAGAGGTGTTTCTCGATTTCATCAACAAGGTACCCTTTTACGGCATGACCGTGCTGTGTTTGGACAACGAGGGGATTCAAGACCTCATTCCGAAGATTGAGAAAAGGTTTACTACGTACGGCATGACCTCTCAGGCGGATTATCAGGCCAAAGATGTAACCTTTGACGGGCTGACGAGCCAGTACGGTGTAACGTATCGAGGTGAACCCTTGGGTTCCGTACAGTTAAACCTTCCGGGCATTCATAATGTATACAACTCCATGGCGAGCATAGCAATTGGCATGGAACTCGGAATTGCCTTTTACGATATCCAGCGTGCGCTCAAGGATATTGAAGGGGTCCAGCGCAGGCTCGAGGTAAAGGGGACGTCAAGAGGTGTGACTGTAGTAGATGACTATGGGCACCACCCAACAGAGATCAGGCTCACGCTCCAGACTGCACGCCAGTGCTGGCCTGATAGCCGGATTGTTGTGGTGTTTCAGCCTCATCGCTACTCGCGGGTTGCTGCGCTTTTTGACGATTTTACGCGGGCCTTTTACGAGGCGGACAGCGTTTTGGTCCTTCCCATCTATTCGGCAGGCGAGGCCCCTATTGAAAGCATAGATGGCCAGAGCCTGAGTGAAGAGATCCGTGAACACGGCCACAAAGATGTTGTGTTCCATGATGGACACGACGCGGCCGTATCGTATCTGAAAGGAACCTTGAGGGAGGGGGATGTTCTGTTGACCCTGGGCGCCGGAGATGTCTGGCAGGTGGGAGAAAAACTGCTTGATGAGTAACGATTGGTTGAGTGGTACAGAACAACTTAGTAACTCAACGACTTAACTATGAATCAATCAGACAAAGACTGGCTGACAGAACGTTTTGGCACAAACGTCTTGCTTGACGAACCGATGTGGCGTCACACGACCTTCAGAATCGGAGGACCAGTGGACGCACTGGTCAGCGTGAAGACCGAGCAAGAGATAAGGGATATAGTCTTGTGGGCTAAGGACAAGAATCACCCTATTATGATCTTGGGGGAAGGAACCAACCTCCTGGTCCGAGACGGTGGCGTTCGAGGCCTGATGCTTAGGTTAGCCGATGACTTTGAGGCAATTCAGCTTGTATCAGGGGCCAATGACAGCAGCGCGACGGTGAACGCAGGCGCAGCAGTCCTGGTTCGTCGACTCGGCAAATATGCCCTCGACCAAGGTCTATCCGGGTTCAACTTTACACTCGGTATCCCTGGAACGGTAGGAGGGGCACTGCTAACGAACGCAGGGGCCTGGGGAAGATGTATGGCGGACAGCACCAGTTCGATTAGAGTCCTTGATCAAAATGGAGAGATTGCCAGCCTGCATCGTGACCGACTTCAATTCTCCTACAGGAGGCTGGAACTGGAAAAAAGGACCATTGTCTTGAGTGGCCAGTTCAAGTTGAAACGGGCAGATCGGGAGACCCTCCAAGAGGAGGCCATTCGCCTGCAAAAGCAACGAAGGTCGAGTCAACCGCTTGCCCTTCCCAGTGCTGGGTGTGTGTTTCGAAATCCACCAGGGCAAAAGGCCGCTGGTGAGCTTATAGATCAGGCAGGATTGAAGGGGCTTTCCGTTGGGGAAGCTGAGGTTTCAACAAAACACGCCAATTTTATTGTGAACAAGGGGCATGCCAAAGCTTCCGACGTGATTGACCTGATGAGGCAGATACAGGAGAGTGTATTTGAAGGGTTCGGCGTTAACTTAGAGCCGGAGGTAACCATCGTTGGCCAGGAAAAGGATTCATAAAAACTATTATAAAAACAGCCGGGCACAAAGAAGACAGCAGATCATAAGACGCTGGCTCCTGGGCCTCAGAATCATGTTGTTGATGGGAGGTATGGCCGGAACAAGCCTGCTCCTCATACTGGCCTATGATGCCGTGACCCAGACTTCCTACTTTGAAGCCCGCGAGATAACCGTTGAGGGAAACAAAAGGCTGTCAAAGGGGACGATTTTGAAGCGGACCGGGCTGAAGCTGTATGACAACATTCTTTCTGTGAATGTAAATACGATCCGTTACCGGCTTATGGCACATCCATGGGTTGCTGGTGCCGAGGTCGAGCGAGAGTTGCCTGACACCATTCATATTCGGGTAAAAGAGCGAGTCCCCATAGCGATAGTCGAGCTGGACAGGCCTTTTTATCTTGACGAAAAGGGCGATATCTTTAAACCGGTGGAATCTTCAGACAAGGCGATGGTGCCTGTGGTGACCGGCCTATCCGCTTCAGATATTGATTTTCAAGACCCATGGCGTTCGCAGCTGTTCAGGACTCTTATGGAGGCGCTTCGCTTGAGCCGACTTCATGAAGATGCGATTCCCTTCTATGCGCTGCACCGTGTTCGGGTCGACAGTGAGATGGGACTCACTCTTTATGCCTCGCTTGATCCGTACAGCCTCCCTGCCAAGCCCTTGTATGCGCCTGCCTGCGCAAGCAAAGTGTACGGGCAGGTACAGG
>JBEQLC010000140.1:0-5162 GCA_040326175.1 Desulfobacteria bacterium
GACTCTCTTTTGGGTTCAACTAGGCAAGCCTATGCGTATCGCTGACCTGTCAGTCTTTCGATTCTCTTTTCCACTGGGGGATGGGTGCTGAAGAGATTCATGAGGTTCTTGCCGGACAAAGGATTCATGATAAACATGTGGGCCGTGGAAGGATTTGCCTTCATGGGTATCCGCCGCGAAGCCGAAGATATCTTTTGCAGGGCGCTGGCCAGACCACGAGGATTTCCCGCAAATGACGCGCCTGCCGCATCTGCTGCAAACTCCCTGGACCGTGATATGGCCATCTGAATAAGCATGGCCGCAATAGGCGCCAGAATAGACATGGCAATTAGGCCGATCATTCCTCCGCCGTCATCATCATCCCGACCCCCAAAACCACCAAACAGGGCCGCCCACCGGGCCATGGATGCGATTATCATGATGGCTCCGGCCAGAGTCGCGGCAATGGAGCCTATAAGGATGTCCCGATGCTTCACATGGGCCAACTCGTGAGCGAGCACACCTCTGATCTCATCCTCGTTCAACAATCTTAGAATCCCCTGGGTGACCGCCACGACTGCGTGTTGGGGATTGCGACCTGTAGCGAAGGCATTCGGAGATTCAGAAGGCATGATACAAACCTTCGGCATGGGGAGACCCGCCTGCTGGGATAGCTGTCTCACTGTACGGTGCAACTCCGGGGCCTCTGTCTCGGAAACCGGTCTGGCCCGATAAAGCTTCAACACAATCTTATCAGAAAACCAATAGCTGCCAAAGTTCATGATGACTGCAAAGAAAAATGCGATGATCATCCCCTGCCGTCCTCCCAATAAATTGCCTATGATCATGACCAGGACAGTCAGCCCGGCCAAAAGTATTCCGGTTCTTATCGAATTTCCCATGGTTCTTACTTCTTGACCTCCTTTATATTTTCGCACAAAGATTGACGGCTTCGCAAAAAGTCCATCTGCGGTGTTGCACTGCATCTTTCGTCTTTGCGACGTACCGTAAGGTACGCCTCACTCCTCAAGATTGCGCCTGACGGCTTTGAAAGAGGTACGCGCCTTGCATCTGGAGCTTTTTACCTTGCCGTCCTCCTGATGACTTTTTGCGAGTCTCGCAAAATTACTTTACTTCACAATTCGTCAACGTGCAATCCTACATGGTTGTGGTTACCGGGCTTCAAAAACGATCTTCCCTTCATTCACATCCGCCAGGATATGTGCCCCCTCAACAAAGTTCCCCTGAAGAATCTCCATGGCCAGGGGATTTTCCACATGTTTCTGGATAGCTCGCTTCAGTGGACGGGCACCGTAGGTAGGATCATAACCCTCCCGCGCCAAAAGCGCTTTGGCCGCATCTGAAAGCTCAAGCGTCACATGTTGTTCCTCGAGCCGACGCAGCACGTCCCTGAGCTGAATATCCACGATGGCGCTGAGCTGCTCAGGTGTAAGATTATGGAAGATCATGATGTCATCGACCCGATTCAGGAACTCGGGTTTGAAGCTGGCCCGCAAAGCCTCCATGACTCGCTTCTCCATTTCTTCTCGCTGGTCGACACCCAATTCCTGGATCCAGTGGCTTCCCACATTAGAAGTCATGACAATGATAGCGTTCTTAAAGTCAACGGTTCGACCGTGCCCATCGGTCATGCGGCCATCATCCAAAATTTGCAGAAGCGCATTAAAGACCTCGGGATGAGCCTTTTCAATCTCATCGAAGAGCACTACGGAATAGGGCCGCCGCCTTACAGACTCTGTCAGCTGCCCGCCTTCCTCATAGCCCACGTATCCGGGGGGAGCACCAATCAATCTCGAGACTGAGTGTCTTTCCATATACTCAGACATGTCAATGCGAACCATGGCCTGCTCGTCGTCAAAGATAAACTCGGCCAAAGCCTTGGCCAGTTCGGTCTTGCCCACGCCTGAGGGTCCCATGAAGATAAAGGACCCGATGGGCCGATTGGGGTCCTGCAGACCCGACCGAGCGCGTCTCACGGCATTGGAAACAGCCACCACCGCGTCGTTCTGGCCCACGACCCGATTTCCGAGTCGCTCCTCCATATGCACCAGCTTTTCCCGCTCCCCTTCCATCATCCGGGTTACAGGTATGCCGGTCCACAAGGAAACCACTTCGGCCACATCTTCGTCATCGACCTCTTCCTTGAGCATTTTGCGGTCAGTCTGAAGTTCGACAAGTCTTTCATTCGCCTCGTCAAGGCGCTGCCTCAAATCAGTTGCCACTCCGTATCTAAGTTCTGCAGCCCGCGCGAGGTTCCCCTCTCGCTCAGCCTGTTGTTCCTCGATACCTGCTCGCTCAAGCTCCTCCTTTACCTGACGTATGGTTTGAATCCCCTCTTTTTCATTCTGCCAGTGGGCTTTCATCTCCCGGCTCTTTTCCTTCATAACCGCAAGGTCCTCTTCAAGCTTGCCCAGCCGTTCCTTTGAGGCATCATCCGTCTCTTTCTTGAGTGCTTCCCGTTCGATCTCGGCCTGGACGATCTTGCGCTCCACCTCATCGATCTCAGCAGGCATGCTGTCAATCTCAATCCGGAGTCTGGAAGCCGCCTCATCAATCAGATCGATCGCCTTGTCGGGCAGGAATCGATCCGAGATGTAACGGTGGGACAAGGTAGCTGCACCCACAATGGCTGAATCCTTGATTCGCACGCCGTGATGCACCTCGTATTTCTCTTTCAAGCCCCGCAAAATTGAGATTGTGTCTTCCACTGTTGGTTCCTGAACGAGTACTGGTTGGAAGCGCCGCTCCAACGCCGCATCCTTTTCCACATACTTTCGATATTCGTTCAGAGTGGTGGCCCCCACACACCGCAGCGTGCCACGAGCCAGAGCGGGCTTAAGCATATTTGATGCATCGACCGAGCCTTCAGCAGCCCCAGCCCCTACCATGGTGTGGAGTTCATCAATGAACATGACAATCTCGCCCTCAGCAGCTTCAACCTCTTTCAGGACGGCCTTTAGGCGGTCCTCAAATTCTCCGCGGTATTTGGCACCTGCGACGAGGGCACCCATGTCAAGTGTAACCAGCCGCCGATTTTTCAGAGTCTCAGAGACATCCCCATTCACAATCCGCTGGGCCAAGCCTTCCACGATCGCTGTCTTGCCCACACCCGGCTCGCCAATGAGAACCGGGTTATTCTTAGTCCGGCGAGAAAGAACCTGGACTACACGCCGGATCTCCTCATCGCGGCCAATCACCGGATCGAGCTTTCCAAGGCGTGCAAGATCAGTCAAATCACGACCGAACCTTTGCAGCGCCTGATATTTCTCTTCCGGGTTAGGATCGGTGATTCGCTGCGTGCCGCGTATTTCCAGCAGAACCTTAAGAATAGCATCCCGGGTCACACCGGCATTCCCCAGGATGCGAGCCGAATCCGTTTCTTTTGCGTCCGTTATAGCCACCAGGATGTGTTCGATGCTCACATATTCATCTTTCATATTGGCAGCTTCGGCAAAGGCACTATCCAGCACCTTTTTGGTTGTTGGAGAGATATGGACCTCTCCCATACCGCCAGCACCGCTTACCTTCGGCCTTTTCTCGATAACATCCGTGACCTCACGCAACACTCCTTCAGGCGAGGCACCCAGCTTCTGAAGAACGGAGCGAGCTATCCCCTCGGACTGCTCCAACATCACCTTCAACAGGTGCTCCGGCTCTATTTGCTGGTGCCCCAGTTGACCAGCCAGGCCTTGGGCTCCTTGAATCACTTCCTGAGATTTTATGGTTAATTTGTCAAAACGCATGATTCTTCTCCTTATTGTAATTCCAACTATCCATCCGCCCTCCCCGCGGGACGAAAGTGCTAACCCTCACCCACATCTCCCCTCCATTGGTGGGAGGGGCCGGGGGAGGGGGAGGAAATACCAACTAATCTTCTATCAAGCCACACAAGAATCTCAAGTTATAATTACACCGACTTTTCTATAGTTTCGACATAAGATAAGCACCTGATATGTATTGTCAAATGATCGCGAAATTGGCTAAAAGGGGGAGTCGAGTGATGTATGTGAAACGGAGAGAATATTCTATGTTGATGAGATTCTGTAATTCTACGAAGTTAAAGAATTCCTGAGACATAGAAATTATGTTCGTGTACTCCCCTCTTCCCCTTCTTCCTCTGCACACCGTATACACAGACGCGTGCCGTTTTCTGTCTCTATCATCCGGGTAGACATGGTCATCTCACCACATTTTGTACATGCCACGGAAGGAGCCAAAGGCGCATAAGGCGGCTCAGGGAGTTTCACCTCTTTGGTGTGAAAGACCTCGTCAAAGGGCTTGGAAATAAGGTCCAGCGATTTGAGTAATCTTTGGCGGGTTTGTTGTTCTTGGGTTGCAGTGCCGGAAGCAACCGCTGCCTCAAGCCTGTGGAACTCGTCCTGGTTCTCCCCATCATACCTGTAGTAGTCCTTACGAGAAAAACGAAAAGCCCTTTTGTCAGATCGATTAAGGACGGTAAAGGCGTTCTTGCCGTAATTCTTTATGATAAGATTCCCTTTGCCGGCAGTGGTGCCAAGGAGCACCTGCAGGGCATCCACAGCGCATGTATCGTTCTCGCTGATCGCCACGACCTCCTCGTCCTGTGAGCGATCCACGCCAAGGCGTTGAACAGCCTCTTTTGCAACACGATAACCGTAGATCAGTCCAGGACACAAATGACCGTGAAATGCAACACAGCGTTTAAGGTCCTCCGGCAATTCTTGGTTCATGACTAACTCCTTGTGATTTGAAGAGACCTTTGAACTGCAATAGCGAATGCCTGCCTTCATTGAGAGATGGTGACAACCGGCCGTTGCTTTCAATGAACATTGCCATGATTCGCGGGATCAAGTCAACACATGATGTTATAGTTGATTTGCACCATAGCCTGTGTTATCCAATCTTTTTTATGGTTCAGCGAAGCCCCTCAAGGGGCACAGGAGGAAGATAAAATGTCTGTTAATGAAGTGCTCGAAAGCAAATTAGACTCGGACAGTTTGGGAAAGCTTCTGGCTTTAAATAACACGCCCCTGAATGAAATAATTGCAGACGCCATTGTGAAGTTTCAACCTGACTCTGTTTTTGTCTCTACTGGATCTCCTGAGAACTCAGAACGCGTGCGTGAGCAGGCTGTGAGGCTGGGGGAAGAGAAGTCCCTTGTTATGTCAGGACATACTATTCAC
>JBEQLC010000141.1:0-5158 GCA_040326175.1 Desulfobacteria bacterium
GTCCCACCTTGCCGAGGAAAGGGCGCCCTGCGGCCTGCTCAATGACGAGAAGCTATGTGACCTGTATGCCGGCAGACCTATTACCTGTAGGGTCTACGGCATCCCCACTTCCATTGACGGCAAGCCCCATATCTGCGGAGAGTCCGGATTCAAAGATGGGACATCATATCCTACCGTGAACATGGATAGTATTAATGACCGTCTCATTCAGCTGTCCAAAAACCTTCTGCAGGAAATCGGGTCGATGAATCCAAAAATGCACCTGAGCCTGGTACCGGTTTCTACTGCTCTGATAACTACCTATGACGAGGAACATTTTGGGATGAAGAATAGGAGACACAGCGATGCGCAAACTATCGCCTGAAGATGCTGAGAGGAAGAAATTCATCTTTGACAGCATGTCACCCAGGCGACAAGAACACATCCTCAAGAAGGAAGGCTACGACGCCTGGGATCCATTCATTGAGCCAAAAGACCCGATTGATCTGCGAGAGGATAAATCCAGGCGAACAGCTATAGACCTGGCCAGGGAATTCCTTGCCACTTGGAACCACGAAGACTACAGTAATGCCTTTGGTCAAGGGGTCTGGGAAATTTGTTTGGGGATTGTCAATGATGACGATCGATACAAAGGGATGTATGAATTCGGTTGCTGGTATAAAGACCTACTGAAAAAGGAAGACTTAGAGTAGGGACACAACCGTTTCCAACACATTAGATTTGTGTGGTTTCCAATTCTTCACAGCGCCTGTGGCGCTTTATTTTTGACGGCTTCTTGCGAGATCATCATTTCTTGTATGTAACGACTCCTGTTCAACTATGCCGTGTGCATGCTCATTCGGCATCTTTGGCGACTTTGAGCTTTACAAAAACAAAGGCGGCCAGACCGGACTTAGGGGTTGCGCGACCCCCTAACACCCGGTGTTCCGCAGCGCGATAGCTGTCGAGATATCTTATTTCATAGTCTTTTTCGGATTCCATGGACAGGGCCTTATCCCAGTCGTCGTCACAGGCAAAGACAATCGCTTCCATTAGTGCTTCACCGAGGTTGTGTCCGGTAGCGTCATAGGCGCCAATGGCCCCACACGAGCAAAGCCATTTGTAAAAGTCCCCTTCGCTTCTGGGGCCTGCCTCAGAAGGCCTTCCAAAAGGTTCCTCGCAAAAAGGGCAGCGTGGTCTTTCCGATTCTCTATACGTTGGAAACAATGAGGGCCCTCGTCTATTGAAGTATATGATGTTTTATGATCGATGATCTCAAACACATTATATACAGAACGGTCCTGGAGGCCAACAGAAAAATGGCCCCCGGTGATGTTGAAAAGGCTGTTGCACGAAGTGCTGGTGTCAACAGGAAAAGGGTCAGACTTGCCATCAGAGATCTGGTCGGTACTGGAGAACTCAGATATACATATGTGTATGGAACAAGTTTTTTGGAGAGGTCATTTGACAGGCCGGTAAGGCTTTCCAAAAGGATTGTAGTGAAGCCCCCCAACACACCTTACCGATCAGGGCCAGGGGAGGTGGTGGTCGACATAGCAGGCGGAGCAGCCTTTGGGAACGGGGCCCACCCGACAACTTGCCTGGCCTTGAAAGCCTTGGATCATGTCTTCGATGGAGATCGCCCTGTAGAAAGCAAGGCCCCGTTAAACGGGCTGGATATCGGCACAGGCACAGGTATTCTGGCCATTGCACTGGCAAAGCTGGGTGTTCATGACGTCATTGGCATCGACGTCGACCCGTGTGCCGTATCCGAGGCCACCCATAACGTTTTACTGAACGGCCTTGCCGAGCAGGTTTCAATCAGAAACACCCCATTGGAAAAGCTGGCCTCACGTTTTTCCGTGATTGTGGCCAACCTAGCTTACCTTACGCTGAAAAGAATCGCTCCGTCTCTTTCAGCAGGTACGGAAGAGAACGGCCTCTTGATTCTGTCAGGTTTCTTGGAGCCTGCGGCCGAGAATCTTCATAAGACCTATGCTGAGCAGGGCTTCAGGCTGGTAAGAGAAGAGACAGAGCGTGGATGGGCTTGTATGACGCTGTGCAAGAGGGCACCGCAATGTTCATAGGAGCATCTGTTGACAACCCATGGTGCGTCTGTTAGTGAAATCGTGCCATTTGTGGATAAAGACCGACTTATTTGCGTAAAGGAGCCTTATGACCAAACCGAAGACAAAAGCAAAAACAACCGAAGAGTATATTGCAGAGCAGCGTGCGGCCCTGGCCAAACATCCCGAGTGCGGTACCACGCATTACAATCTTGGCATCGCTCTGGTCAAGCAACAGAAGTGGGATGAGGCTATAGAGGCACTCTCGGAAGCCATTGAACATAGCCCCACCTTGGCAGAGGCCTATGTGACCCTTGGCGGCATTTACTTCCATAAGGGTGATCTGGACGCCTGTATCGGGTATAATGAGCGGGCCATAAGGGTCAGGCCAAAGTTTGCCATCGCCTTCGGAAATATGGGGTTCGTCCATTTGCAGAGAGGCGATCCAGAGGCGGCTGTTGTTCCCCTGGAAAAAGCGGTCTCCATCAACCCGAAGTTTATCCAAGGTTATGGCAGCCTGGCCAGTGCCTATTTCATGCTGGGACGACTGGACGAATCGATTGCCGCTGCAAAAAAAGCTTTGGAGCTTGAGCCGACCTTTGCTGTTGCCCACAACAACCTGGCACTCGCCTGTTTTGAGAAAGGAGCCTTCAAAGAGGCGGTTGAACACTGCGACCAAGCCCTGGCGCACGGATTTGATGTTGCCCCGGAGTTTTTGAAAGAACTGGAGCCGCATCGGTAAGACAAGAAGCTCAAGGCTCAAAGCTGAAAGCTCAGAGTGTTAAGAATGTGAAACCGTTCAAATAGAACGCGCCTCGGTGATACTCCGATACTTTCCGTTCCAGAGGGAGAGCGCCCCCCTAAGTCCCTGGCCTGAACCGTTCTTACGCAGAACAGGACAATTTCGACCTCTGTTTCTGTTCTCATAGCTTTGAGCTTTCATGAAAATCCACCAACCAAAAGTCAAATACCTGGTCCCATCCCCGCACGGCCATGTCCTCTTGGATGACCTGACGTCGAAGGCCCCCATGCGGCTGAGGCGTTCTGATCCCGACCCGGACCAAGGTCCTGCTGTGACAATTGGCCGGTATTTTCAAGGTATTACAGACGTAATCTCAAAGGATGGCTATGGGTTGTTAGTCGATGCAACAGCCAGGCAAACAGGAAGATATGTCTCGCTCGACGACATAGCGGAGATCTTGATTCGCTCAGAAAAACACGGAAGCGACTACCACCCGGCCAGGATCGAGGTAATCGCCGGTGACGTCTGTGCCACCTTTGTAATGAATGTTGCTATCACGCCAAGAGGAGAAGCCTTGCTTTGTCGGGAGTTTGAAGTCCTGAAGCATCTGAACATCAAACACGACTTCCCCTTCTTGCCACGGACTCATTTCCAGGGCGAAGCCTCCCCTCCTTCCATGCCCATGTTTCTGGCAGACTGGTTTCGGGGATACCACGAATTCCACCTCTCAGTGGACAAGGAAGATCATACCCGGGGGCTGGTCCTCTGGGATCCGGAAAAAGGCCAGTACCGCCTTCCTCCGCAGCAGGTCAGACAGGTATATCATCAGTCTGCCAGGATTCTGACTCTCTATTATGACCTTGAGACCTTTGAGCAGATCTTCCCCTGGCACCACGCAGCAGGCGATTTTGTAGTGAACGCCCAGGGCGAGCCAATAGATGTGAGACTTATAACCACCCGGCAATATGCACCCATGTTAGAGCCTCATGAGGGTCTCTCCACGAACGGGGGTCTGCTCTTTTTTCTGCTGAACCTTTCTCTAAGGATGCGGCTCGACCGCTTTGATGGTGTTGGCTCAGTTGCATGGGCAGATGACGATTGCGTGGATTCAACTATAGAGGGGTTTGTGGCAGGTCTCAGGACAAAGGAGCAACAGGGGATTATTGAAACGGGATTTGTGGATCGGTTCGTCTCATATCTTCACTCTCTTGCAATAGAAGACCTGTCAGATGGGTTCTATGCCCTTGTTGATGCATGTGATCAAGCAGCTCCTGATATACCAATCATCAGAGACCATATTGAAAGTCATATCCTGAAATTCCATTCAGCCCTTCAAGGCCTGAAGAACTCATGATTCTTTCCCACAAAGACATGAAACAAAGCCCCGCTGGCCAAGGTTTTTTCTGTTGACAAAACGGGCAAATAGGTCTATAGACCATCTTTGCGCAAGGATATGTGAACAACGTTTTATTTTTGCTAAGAAATTCGCACGAACCACACTCATTCTTCCTTGCCTATTGTTTAGTCGTTTAACCTTATTAGGAGGATTATCACAGATTGAGAGGAGGTGAGGGGAGACATTTTCTGGTGGCAACCCGATACACACGGATGTATCGCATAATGAAACAGATTCCAAAAGAATGGAGGTAGGATAATGGAATTGAAACACAAAACTCCTCTGCTGGATGAGCTGGAAAGCGGGCCCTGGCCGAGCTTTGTCTCCGACTTAAAGCGCGAGGCCATATCGAGGAAGACGAACGAAAAAGGGATCGATTTTCAGTGTCCAGTCGAAATGCCCGAGGATCTCCTGGGCGTTGTTGAACTCTCCTACGAACACGGGCGAACCCACTGGAAGCACGGCGGCATCGTAGGCGTTTTCGGATACGGCGGTGGCGTCATCGGCCGTTACTGTGACCAGCCCGAGATGTTTCCGGCCGTAGCACACTTTCATACCATTCGTATTAACCAACCTTCCGGCAAGTATTACACCACTGAGTACCTGGAACAGCTCATGAGTTTATGTGAAAGACGCGGGAGCGGCCTTACCAACATGCACGGCTCCACGGGAGACATCGTCTTTCTCGGCTCGCATACACCTCAGTTGGAAGAGATCTTCTGGGAGCTGACCCACAACATCAACCAGGACCTTGGCGGTTCGGGCGGGAACCTGCGAACGCCCTCAGCCTGCCTGGGCATGTCTCGTTGTGAGTATGCCTGTTTTGACACGCAGGCCCTGTGCCATCACATGACCAATTTTTACCAGGATGAGCTGCACAGACCCGCGTTCCCGTATAAGTTCAAGTTCAAGTTCGACGGTTGTCCCAACTGTTGCGTGGCCTCTATTGCCCGATCGGACCTGTCCTTTATCGGG
>JBEQLC010000142.1:0-5117 GCA_040326175.1 Desulfobacteria bacterium
TAGTGTCGTGTCTCATGAGTTCGTTCCAAAAATATGGTTTCGCCATCAAGCCATTTTCCTTGCTCCGTGACCATTTTCGGGACGTCAGCTTCGTTCCGCTAAATCATAACAACTCTCCGCCTGCGGCGGATCAAACAACTCATGATTCTTAACGCTGCATTCAGCTGGCGTCTGATAGCGCAGAGCTTCACTACGTGCCCGAAAATGCTCAATGTCGCTCGGAAAAGGCTTGCGGCTTCAGCGTCAGAAACTAAACTTATTCGTGGGACGGGACACTAGACTCATAAAAGCCGATATGGGTACGCTCGCTTTGTCCACTCGCTCGAGGGGTACTCGGCTTGGAGCTGTTCATATGCAGCCTTGAGAGGCTTGGGGTCGTGTGTGCTTTTGAATCGGCATACCCCGAGCACAAAGATAGCCTCTGGCGCAGCATCACTCTTTGGGTATTCTCTCAGCATCCTTTCGAGGTTTTGACCGGCCTCATCGAATCGATCCGTGTCAAAATAGTACTTCCCAATGCCCAGCAATAGCGAAGGAATCAGCTCGGTTGGGGAAAGAAAGCCCAGTGTCCGATGGTGCTCTTTGCCTTGGGGATCCAGCGTAATAATGGTTGGTGTCCACTTAACATTGAAATCCGTGGACAAGGGTTGGGCGTCGAATAGGACCTGCAACGGGACCATGTTCTCACTGATAAAGCCCACGACCTTTGCGTCTGGATACGTAACCGCAGCCATCTGTTGACATCCAATTCAACCCGGATTGTAGAAATCAAGTAAAACCGGTCTGTTCTCCGAGCTGGCCCGGGCTAAGGCCACATCCATATCCGCTTCCCATTTTATCTCGTTTTCCATGGCTACTCCTCCTTCACCTTGCGTTTCCAAAAAACCATCACACCGTCTTTGCCAAAGGATACCTGCACCAGTTCCCAGCCCTGCTCACCCCGTTCGTTTAGGATCCCTGCAAGGGTTGTGGTTTGATCCATCGGCACCTGATCTAGAGTACACTCCCCAGTCTCTGTGCAAAAGTACACCACCTCTTCGAAGGTGTCTGCCGGATGATGAGTGATTTCATATTCAAAACGTTTCATATTGCCTCCTTTTCTGTGGCCAAAATAGTCGACCAACTCGTTCCCCGCGCACGAAGTGCTGTCGAAAGGAAGAACGTCCGCCCTTCAGCTCGGGGAGGCTTCAAAGCTTATTACTTAACTGGCCGCGTAATCGGCATTGCAAGCAGATGATGAAAATTCAACTTATCCGGTTGCTGGTAGGCCCCTATGCCGATGCGTATTCGGCTCTGATCCACATTGGTCAAAAGCGTACCGAGCCACCGGTCCCAGGTCGAAAAAATCGTGCCGTAATTGGTATTGCGCTCCTTCAGAATGACCGAGTGGTGAATCCGGTGCATGGACGGGGGGACGAAGAGCATCCAGAACACCGACTCAAACCACTTGGGCACCCTCAAGCTGCTATGATGGAACTGGGCGAACAGGACAAGAACGCTTTCAAAGATCAGCACGCCCATGAGATTCGTTCCCAGAAGAAAGACGAGGGATATCTTAATAACGGCGGAAATGGCTAGTTCCCCGATATGAAATCGCGTTGCAGTGGATACGTCCATGTTCAAGTCGGAGTGGTGAACCCTGTGAAATCGCCAGAGCAAGGGAACTTCATGGTTAAGGAGATGCCAGATATAGAGCATAAAATCCATAAAGGCCACTGTGACAAAGAGCTTGGCCAACTGGGGTAGCTGCACCCAGTTGAGCACCCCCAACTGACGAGTTGTGACGTACGCGGCAGTCGTGACCACAGCTCCAGCGAATACAAGTTCGAGGACCACGCTGTTAAATACGGTAAGGGTTATGTTATTGATCCAGCGTTTTGCCTTGGAGACAGAACTCTTGCGATAGGGTGCCAAAAGTTCCAAAACCAAGAAAACAAAGATGCCCCCCCAGAACGAAGAAGCCCTGATCAATGAAACATCGGTTATAGTCACGCTACGTCCTCTGGAATGTCTCTACATCATGTCTTTATCACTTTCGTCCACGGCGCGATCGATCTCTGCTTTAAGTTGAGGTGGAAGCCCCGGGATGTCCACACTCAAGAAACCTCGTACAATGGTCGCGGTGGCTTCGTCTTCACTCAGGCCACGAGACATGAGGTAGAGTATTTCCTCCTGGGCGATCTTGCCCACGGCTGCCTCATGGGACATTTCCACCCCATCTACTTTACCATTGAGTTCGGGTATGGCGTGAATCGTGCCGCCGTTTAATATAAGCCCACGGCATTCAAGATGGGCCTTGATCCCCGGTACCTCACCCACCAGGTCCCCGCGAGCAATAATGTTTCCGCCATTGCTAATAGTGCGAGCGACAATCTCGGCTCGTGTATCTGCCGCTTTCAAGATAATGCGGCCGCCTACGTCCATCTCACAGCCAGGGCTTCCGACCAGCAGGCTATAAAACCGTGCCGTTGCCCCCCTTCCAACCAGATGGGTGGTGGGATACATCTGGAGAGACTTCACCGGCTTCATGCAGATGTAGTTGTTAAGAAAAAGACCGCCTTCCTCAACCCTTCCCACCGATCTGGGCCGGACCATCATCTCCTCAGCCCAGTTGTGAATCATGGTAAAGCTAAGTTTCGCATCCTTCTTGACATAGAATTCAGAGATGCCCACGTGGAGTCCTCGCCGTAAATGTTCAGCGGTTGCACATCCTGTGATTATATGAAGCTCCGAGCCTTCTTCGGCAATGATGATGTTATGCACATTCTGACTTGAGCCCTCTTTTTCCAGATAGAGACACGCCTGGACCGGATAGATGACCTTGCTGCCGGGAAGAGCTCTAATGACATAGCCGTCATGCAAGTCAAGCTGAGCAGTGGCTGTATACTTGTCGGTGTCCACACCGACAAGCTTCCAGTAGTAATCCTTGAGCCAGTCATGCTTTTCCAGGGCCTTTTTTATCGGCATTACTTCCAGCCCTTCCTGCTTTGAATGGGCGTGGATCGCCGTCGTGTCCTTTTGTACGTATGTACCTGATCTGTCGGTTTCAGTAGCATCAACCCCGGCCAAAATCATTCGTTTCTTATCTGCTTCAGACAGGGTGGCAATATCGTCCACATAATCATGGAGAATGGGCTTGGACTCGTATGCGCTAAGGTCGATGTCTTGACCGAGACCAGCCTTCTTCTCTTTCGCCTGGAATGCTTTTTCGTCTAGACCGCGCATCTTACACACTCCTCGTATCCAACTTCGCTGATACACGTAAAAATTTCGCGGGGGTTGCTCGCGCAAGTCAACTCGCCATCGTAGAGAAGCTGACCTCTGTCTGCTGTCACATAATCCAAGATGAACCCGGTGTGCGTGATGATTAGGCCCATCTTGGTCCGTTCTTCGTGAAGCTTCTTCCGGGACTTTTCACTGCTCAGCTTAAAGTCCCGTTGAAGCAACTCACCGATCGTGTTGCCTATAAGGGAAATATTCTCCAGGTCCACACCAGACTCTGGTTCATCAAAGAGCAATAGGTCCGCATCCTGCGCCATCAACTGCAACAGTTCCGAGCGTTTGATCTCGCCCCCGGAGAATCCAGCATTAATGTCTCGCTCAAGAAATTCCGAGAAGTTTACTTTTGCGGCCAAAGCTTCTACGTCTACCTCCTCTTTGGCGCAGATTTGAACCATCTGCTTGGTTTTCACCCCATTAATAGTCGGGGGGCGCTGGTAGGACACGCCGATGCCAAGCCGGGCTCTCTCATCAACGGGCATATGGGTTATGTCTTCCCCTTTGAAGACCATCTTTCCTCCGGTGACCTTGTATTGGGGGTAACCGATGATTGTCATGAGCAAAGATGTTTTCCCGGAACCGTTCGGGCCGAACAGAATATGGGTTTCACCCTGGAGAATCTCCAGATCAATGTGTTTCAGGATTTCCTTGTCGCCAACCTTCACCTGCAAATCCTCGATTTGTAACATCGTTTCTCTCCTTATCTACCTATTTTTTGACCAGTCTTCGAGTTCTGCTCCCTGATATTCTTCCTGCTGGATGGTGAGGTCCAGGTTGATAACAAGTCCCGAGTGCTTCTTCAGTTCGGTGTCTTCCTTAAGCTTCAGGTGGCGTTCCCCGGCGGAACTGACGTCCTCCAATGCCTTTCTCAGGGCCACACCGATGGCATTATTCATGTCCATCTTGCCGGGTTTGAATTTGGGGGGAATGCCATCTTCTGCAATGTCTTCGGCAAAACGGGCAAGCTGTTTCATCTTTTCCATGGCTTGGTCCATGATCCTCCAACCCATGATATCATCCTGTTGGAAGAGCCATGATGTTCGGATATGCTGCAACATTTCAGTGTATTTGCTTGTGACCTCTGCCTGCAACTTGTCTAGTAGGTCCTTGGGCAACTCACTTTCTTCCCCTGGAAGACCTGCCGCCTCTTCCGGGCTCAGTTTGTCCATTTTTCTTTGAAATTTCCTCGCATGGATGGCCGATTCCCAGGCTTCTCTCTGGAGAACCCGTCTGATATGGGGGTCATCCACCTTATCTGCTTCTTCGTTGTAATGAGGGATCAATTTCTCCTCGTACTCCACGTAGGACTTGAGAATAGTCGCCCGGCTGGTTGGATCATAGGGATAGGGAGCGGGTGCAAAGTTCGGTTCACCCCCCAGCTGGCCAATGATCATTCCCAGCCAGTGCATGTGCCACATCTCCTCCCTGGAGATGGAAATAAGGCTCGAGCCAAGAGGCGTGTCCTCTCCTTCCATCCATCCGTGTACGAGATAGCGTATGATGGCGGCATGCTCATCGGCCAGATCCCTGTTCAACATATCAATCAATGCTTGTTTCTCCATTTGCAATCTCCCTCTCTACTGACTCTATAACCGGTTCAGTTATCGTAACGACCCGGGCAAATGCATCGATCACGAAACCCTGCTTCTCTCCTCTTTCCTCACGTCAATCAATCTTGGAGAATGCCTTCGATGCACTACCACAAACAGGGCACTGATCCGGTGGCTCATCTTCACACGTGTAGCCGCACACGGAACATACATAGTAGTCTGTTTCTTCAAGACCATCCAGATTATCCAAGGCTTTCTGGTAAAGGTCGGCGTGAACCTTCTCAACCT
>JBEQLC010000143.1:0-5048 GCA_040326175.1 Desulfobacteria bacterium
AGGCCTCCTTGGCCCGATCCTCTCCCATATCGCTGATAAAGTTCACGTAGACACCCTGGGCGTACTCCTGGGTGGAACTGTGGAAATCCCTGGCCCAAGCGAGGCACCTCTCGTCGTCCGAGGCGTTCCGCCACCGTGTGTGAATGTTCAGGACGAACGGTGTATTGCGGTGCGCGAAGGCCGTCTCGTTTTCCGGCACCCGGCTTGGGGCACCCTCCATGTGCGGGATGAACACCTCACACTCGTCGGTCGGCATCTTCCCGGCGAACTCGATAATCTTGTCGATGCAACCGTCGGAGAGTTCCTCGAGGTGATGCGACTTCCAGTAGTTCCGAGCGCCATGATCCACAAGTCCATCGAAACCGGACTGCCAGCCCACCCACGAGTTCATGCCAATGGCCTCACCATGAGGCTCTGTGATCTCGCGGATCGGCTTGAGGAGCTTGTCACCGTCCGGTTGCCCGCCGAGCCACACGAACGGGACCACCACTATCATCTTCCCATGCACGTCCTTCGGCAGGAAAGGTAGCGGGGGAGCGTGACGCACCACCATCCACACCGTCATCTCGTCCGGCAGCTTCCGGACGTATTCACGGTGGAACGGCATGTACTTCTTAGCGTCCTCGAACTTCTTGATGATCAGGCCCGAATAAACTTCGGTGCCTATCTCCGCGCACTTGAACTCGAATGACGTGACAACACCGAAGTTGCCACCGCCGCCGCGGACGCCCCAGAAAAGGTCCGGATTCTCCTCAGCGCTAGCTGTGACCAGCCTGCCGTCTGCTGTGACGACCTCGGCCGAGATTAGATTGTCGACAGAAAGGCCGTACTTGCGGCTGATCCAACCGAACCCTCCACCCAGGGCCAGGCCGCCTACGCCCGTGTGGGAGACGATACCCGCTGAAACCGCCAGACCGTGCAACTGGGTCTCGTGGTCAACGTCACCCAATAGTGCACCGCCGTCCACCCGGGCTGTCTTATTTCGCTTATCCACGGTGACCCGTCGCATGAGCGACAGGTCGATCATCATGCCGTCGTCGCATACAGCAGTGCCGGCTACGTGGTGGCCGCCGCCTCTCACTGAGATGAGCAGGGTTTTATCCCGGGCGAAATTCACGGCGTTGATGACGTCGCTTGTACTCACACAGCGTACGATGATTGCCGGTTTCCGGTCGAACATGCCGTTCCAGACCTTACGGGCGGCATCATAGGCCTCATCGTTGGGTTGGATAAGTTCACCGCGCAGGCTCACCTTGAATTCCTCTATGGTTGCTTCATTGAGCATGATGTTCTCCTTGGAGTCTTGTTATTAGCCTGTGAGTGTGTGGTGCAAAGGTATGTGCACATTATTATAAAAGAGTAACCCCAGGGACACCATTTTCAATACGAAAAACCACCATTCTTGAGATTAACCGGCTGGCTTAAAGGGGAAGGTGCAGACTGTGAATTACATCCCTTAATTCACACTCGCCTTTCAAGATTCATAGCACAATCTTCGATATTTCATCTTATTCTCAGCGTGCCGTCTCCAATCACGACAGTCTTACTAGAACGGAAAGTCTCTGGTTCTATAGCTATTGCGTCATCAGTTTCCAGGACTTTTATTTCACACCCATGTCTGCATCTAACATATGCGGTAGAAGTGTTGTAAACTGTCATTATTTGCTGCGAACCACTTCTAATATCAGTAACCTCAATGTCATGTGGCCTTCCATCACTGTTGTAGACAGAAACTGCATAGATGATATTTGGTAAAATAAAGGGCAATATTACGATTAACGTTCTAATGATTATTTTCATTTTGCAGTTTCCCATGTCTAAACCAGCGGAGCCGAAGCCCCGCATTTTCTTAATTTAAAGCAAGATATTGTAGCTTGGTCTCAAGAGGAAAAGTGTAGATTAAAGTATGTAATTCACATTCCCAAGAAAAAGGCAAAGGCATTCCCGACCCTGACAATTCCCTCAGGTTATTAAAACGGCTACAGTTCCGGGGATCTGAAATATGGGCTGAGCGAAGCCCTAATTACTTCTCTCGATACTCATGAGTTTGGGGCCAATGAATCTAAGATATCCGCTGAATCTACCGCTGCCTCGATCGTAGTACCAGACCTCAACACCGCCATCACTCCCCGGTTCTATACTGGTAGGTTTACCGCAGTTGGCAAGAACGTGATCCTTCGTGTCACCAACTTGCACTAATTTGGTTCCACACCGAACTGGGCCTAATACTGTTTCCGCCAAAACTGGACCCGCCGTCAGTATTGTCAGCGTTATAAGCAATACTAACCGCAACGGGGTAGATGATCCTCTTTTCATGTTTCCACCTCCATTTCTGGTGCTTGGCCTCCTATGCAGCAATATGGGCAGGAAAGCATAGTCAGGCACAATGCATTTGATTCTAGATAAACACCCATCTGGCTGAAGTCAAACAAGGAAAGATCTGAAAACTCTCAGACCTCAAGTTTAAGAGACTGAAAATGCGTCCCTGGTGGCGGCATAGCAGTTATCAAAAGCCCTAGTTCAGGTGGGGCAAACACCGCCTCTCGCACATTCTAGAACCTGTAATGGACAGACGCAGCCACGAAAACCAGATAGTTGGTATCGAACTTGCCCTTGAAGCGTTCTCCCTGGGCGGTTTGATCCATTTTACCTTTGCCAAAATAGACATATGATGTACTAAAGCTGTAGGCGAGGCCGACTGGGTTATTCTTGCCGTATGCTGCTGCAACCCTGAACTGCTCATCTATGGGCAAATCCGCTGTGCGATCATGATTGCTCACCGGCGAACTGTCATAAGATATGCCCATACCCACAATGTGGTTTACGCCGAAATCGTATTTGAGAGCACCTCCCACATGCCAGGTATCTTTCCAGTCGCGGTCAATGGTAGTCGTCACCGCATCACCTGTAGGGCCAACATCTATGCTCACATTGTTCTTACTAAACTGCGACCACCTCTGGTAGTTAGAATCCGCTAACAGGGTCAGTTTTTCCGTAGCCCTGTATCTCAGGCCGAATGTGAAGGCCTCGGGAAGGTCGAAACTGACTGTAATAGAATCTGCATCGCCGAGAAGGTTTTGAAATGCACCCTGAAGACCGCTGGTTTTGAGGTCTCCAGACAAGTCGACATCGGCTTCACTCAGGTAGGTAAAACCAAAGAGAAGCCTATCAGTGGGCTTGAAAATGAGACCGGCATTCCACTGATAGCCAATGTCATTAATATCCTGAAATTGTATGGTGCCGTCATTGGCACCGAAAAATGACTGATTAACAGCGATTTTCTCATTAAAAGTTGTTTGTATCATGTAGACACCAGCACCGATGGACAGCATGTCGTTTATTTTGTAACCCAGGGAAGGGCCGAACCCCACAGTCTGAAGTACAGCCTTATAAGCCTGATAGCGGCCAACAAAATTCTCACCATAGTCCAGCCCGCCACCAGCCACTGCGGCAATTGAGAAACCCAGCTTGAGATTCTCATTGAGCCCTTTCACCACAAAAAGACCCGGGATGACAGCAGGATTGCCGGCATTACCACCGTCGTCGCCACCCGCTGTGGCGATATCAGAGTCGAATTTGTTAACGGGGATAAGGACCTCCATTCCCGCCTCGACTTCATCCGCTTCCAAAGCGGTCATGCCGGCGGGGTTGGTGAAGGCAGAGGAGGCATCATCCACGTTGGTAACATTGGCCACTCCGGCGGTGCCCACGCTGCCCGGGGTGGCAATCTCGGGAAGATAGAATCCTCCTGCAAAAGCATTTTGACTGAAGAGCGAGAAAATGGTCACCAGGAAAACACCAAGAAACCATTTCAACAGTGTTCTGTCCATTTGATTTCTCCTCAGGTTTTTGAACCTCTGTCTCGATTGCTTCAGGTTATTGCGGAAAAACTTCTTTGAGATTCTGAACATTTTGCCGCATCACACTCATAAAATCTCCCTGGTCTGGTGCGTTACCGCAGGGATCAAACACCACACTCTGAATACCGATTGCTTTTAGTCTTTCACCCGATTCCTTTATCGGTTCCCCCTCCCAGATCATCCATTTTGCCGGGTGTTCTTTCAGAATGTTATGGAGTTCCAGCATCTGTTCAGTCGTTGGTATTTCGTCAGGCTCCCAGTGGACACTTTTTATATTCAGACCGTAACCCCGAGCAAAGTAGTCGTACACGGGATGAGACACAACGACAGGCTTTGACTGATCTTTAGATACTACCTCTTTGATATCGCGGTCAAGTTTCAGTAGTTCCCTCTTTAGCTCCTCGTAGTTGCTCTGAAAGGTATCCCTCAGAGCAGGCCTCTTACGGCTCAGTGCTTTCGCTATAGCCTTGGCCTGTTCAGCCGCAAGGCTGAGGTCGATCCAGGTGGTAAAAGCAAGGGCTTCATGTCCATGCTCGCCTTTGGCTCCATGGGAATGGGTGAGGATTTCGGCGGCTTCTATGTACCGGTCTTTGAATGCGGCAGACGTATTTACCATCCGAAACCGGGGCAAAGATACCTTGTTTACCCACTTGGCATAGTTCGCCCCATTGAGAAGAATGAGATCAGCCTGCTGATAGTCTGAAATCGTTTTTGCATCCGGCATCCAGTAAGCAGGATCAACATCAGCTGGAGCAGGAAACACAACACGCGCGTGCTCTCCAGCGATCCGCTCGGCAAAGTATTGGAGCGGATAGTTGACCACGTATATATTGAGCCTCTCGCCCGCAGAGCCTTCTCCGGGCTTGAGAAGAATACATGCAATACTGATCGTGATGAACAATAGCGCAATCAGTACAGCGTGTTTTTGGTATCTTCTTATCAGGCGCATTTCAAATCTAACATTGATGAATAATAAGTGGCTTTCCTTCCTGAAAGGCCCTGTGGGAGCGGCTTTCTAGCCGCGATGACGGGACAGGCTAGCTGCGATTATCGCGGCTAGAAAGCCGCTCCCACAGAACATATCTTAAAATACTCCATTCCTCCATTCCAATTACCGAATGAACAGCATCCGCACCAGATCATTTGAGAACTGATTAACCAGGAAAACCATGGCTCCACAGAACACTC
>JBEQLC010000144.1:0-5028 GCA_040326175.1 Desulfobacteria bacterium
CCATTCGGTTGGAGGATTTCAGGGGAAGCTGGCTTATCTTCTTTTCCCATCCAGCCGATTTTACTCCGGTCTGTACTACAGAATTCGCCGCCTTTGCCGAGATACAGGACGAGCTGAGGCAGATTAACGTTAACCTTATGGGACTAAGCATAGATAGCGTGATGGCACATATCGCCTGGGTTAGGAACATCGAGGAAAAATTTGGCCTCGAGATTCAGTTCCCTGTCATCGCGGATTCGGACCGAAAGGTCGCTAATTTATACGGGATGATCATGCCCGGGGAGAGCAAGACTGAAACGGCCCGATGTGTCTTTGTAATCGATCCAGATGGTATCCTTCGGGCCCTAATCTACTATCCCATGACCACGGGGCGCAACATGCAGGAACTCCTCCGCCTTGTGAGGGCACTGCAGACAACCGATGAGCACACGGTATCCACGCCGGCCAATTGGCAACCGGGAGACGCTGTAATTGTGCCGCCGCCACGAACCCAAGAGTTGGCGGAGGAACGTTTGCATGAAGGCTATGATTGCAAGGACTGGTATTTTTGTCAAAAGGCGGTTTAGTTGAGGATGAAACATGGTTTGCCTGCCATCTGATGACATTTTAGGGTCCACTGGAGTGTCAGTCCTACTCACCTTGACTACTCCCACTACCCTTGAGGATGTGGCCCAGAAAACAGGGCTGCCCCTATTTCGTGTGCGAGGTACCGTTCGGCGACTCCTGGAAGCCGGATTCACGCACCAAGTAGGTCAGATGTACGAGATAACACCCGCGGGAATTGAGGAACTCGAAAAAAAAGGGAAAAAACCAGATATCGATGATATTAGTTTATAGTTATGAACGTTCGTGCAGAACGTTCATAACTATGAGCGTTGATATGACCTGGCGATTACGCTATACTTGCACCTCATTTTATCGATGGCGATCACACAAGAGGAGAGTTAGATGCCAACGCAAGAGAATCTCATCAAAATTTACGAGTATGCGCTCAATCAAGAACAAACTGGCATGAGTTTTTTTCAGACCTCCATAGACAGAATGGGAATTGGTGCTGCAGTAAGTGCTTTCAAGCGGTTGGTCGAGGAGGAGGAGAAACACATTCTGTTCATCAGCCGCATTATCGACAATCTGAAAGCTGGAGCAGACATAGACATCGCGAAAGTGCAAGAATTTGTTATGGAACCTACAAATTATTTCGATGAGCGGGCCAAGTCCGAGTTCTTGCAACAGTGCCTTGAGGGATCCATGGTTCCGGACGTCACCGTCTTCAATACCGCTTGGCTCATCGAGAAAGATCTCAGTGAGTTTTACGAAAATGCCGCCAGAAATACCGAAGGTCCTGCCAGTGAGACCTTTGGCATGCTTGCCCGCTGGGAAAAAGCCCACGAAAAGTTCTTCAAGGAATACCGCGATAAACTTTCCGCTGTTTACGCTGGAATGCCTTGGGGAGGGTAATACAGCGGGCAGTTTGCAGCAAGCAGCTGGCAGAATAAGACGAAACAGAACGGGCGGGGTTTACACCCGCCCTTTCAGTTTCTAGAGTTATCTAAGTTCGTCTCCTTACATTATCTGCAAGCTGGGCTATCTGTGTTCCCAGGTACACACACTCTACCCCCTCGATACAGGCATCCACATCCTCTGGTTCCAGGTGCGTTGTCAGATGTTGCTCTCCATGTTTCAAGTCCACAACCCAAGCCTTCTTCTCTTCGCTGTAATCCACATCGACGTTAATTCCGCATTCTCCGATATCTGGGTATATTGATCTGATTTTCTCACAAAGTTCATTTTTGTCGTGCATGGTTTCCTCCTATTTCAGTAAGCAGTGAGCGGTTAGCAGTAAACGGTTCATGCTGACTCACTCAATTACCACCCGCTTACTCCTCCCTGTTTGTCCAACCTGCGCTATAGTAGTACGTCTACGCCAGGGCTGCTTTGAGCGGTTCAACCTCCGTTATTGGACTCTGGCAGGAGTGATTTTCACAGATATAGACAACTGGTTGGTCGTCCGCACTCTGGAGTTCCTTTACAAAGGGAGCGACAGCCGTAATTTCTTCTCCTGCCTGACCTGAAGGCCTCAGCAGTAGGACTTCATTGGGGAGAAAGTGGGCGTGGATTGTTTCAATCATTGCCCTGCTACTGCCGCCATTTTTGTTTTCCACGATCACTATCTCCCGGCTGGGACCAATCATAAAATCCAGTGCTGCCAAAAACTGAGTGTAGGCGGAGGGATATGCTTTGATACGCTTGGCAAAAGTCCCGGTCAGTTGCTCAGCCCTATTCACCAGATCACGATCTCCTGTAATATGTCCGAGGCGGACTAAGTTCAACGCCGCCACAGAATTGCTCGAAGGGATTGCCCCGTCGTAAATTTCCTTGCTCTGCTTGATCAGAACCTCGTTGTCTTTGCCGCTATAGAAGAAGCCGCCGTAGGCTTCATCCCAAAAAAGGTCGATCATGACATGATTCAATCCAAGGGCTTCCTCCAGGTAGCTGACCTCAAAAGTGGCTTCGTACAATTCGATGAGTCCCCAGACAAAATTTGTATAATCATCCAAATAGCCTGGATAGACCACTTCACCATCCCGGTAGCGACGATACAAGCGAGGCCCCGGTTTCTTGAGGTGCTCGAGGATAAAGCTAACAGAACGTCGGGCTGCATCCACATAGGTCTGATTACCAAGAGCCTTATACGCCTTGGCCATGGCGGCAATCATCAGCCCATTCCAGGAGGTGAGTATCTTGTCATCCTTGAGAGGGTGAACCCGTCTTTCCCTCGTCATAAAGAGACGTTCTCTTGCCTCTTCCAAAAGCCTTTTCAGCTCGGCAACCTCCATATTCTCCCGGGTGGCGAAATTCTCTAAAGAAATACGAGTGTGTAAAATGCTGCGACCATCCTCGAAGTTTCCATGGGGACCGATGTCATAAAATCGGCAGAAAAGGTCACCCAAATCTTTTCCTAGGTGTTCTCTTATCTCCGTGGGAGTCCAAACATAAAAGAGTCCTTCCTCACCTTCACTGTCAGCATCTTCGGCAGTGTAAAACCCCCCCTCCGGAGCAGTCATGTCACGTAGAACGTAAGTAAGGATCTCAGCTGCCACTTCTCCATGGCGAGCCTCACCCGTTGCCTGCTGCGCCTCAGTGTACGCCATAGTCAACATGGCCTGATCGTAAAGCATCTTCTCGAAATGGGGCACCAACCACCTTTCGTCAACGGAGTAGCGACAGAAACCGTAACCGATATGATCAAAGATGCCACCATACCGCATATTATCGAGTGTTTTCTCCACCATGCGTAAACCATTGGCTTCGCCATTTCTCCTGTGCCACCGCAGGAGAAAAGTGAGGTTGTGGGGGGTGGGGAATTTAGGGGCTGAACCGAAACCGCCCCATTTCGGGTCAAAAGCCTGTGCTAGTTGGTCGTAGCCCTTTTGCAGTGTATCTAGACCCAGCTCAGCCATTGATCCACTGGAAGGTCTCGGTTGAATACCCTTGGTAATCTTTTCGCTTGCCTCAAGAAGAGGACCCCGGTCATTTGCCCAACCATTGGCAAGATGGCTGATCATGTCTAGAAAACCTGGCATCCCCATCCTGCCGGTTTTGGGAAAATAGGTCCCAGCGTAAAAAGGCTTGGCGTCAGGCGTCATAAAAACTGAAAGGGGCCATCCCCCTTTCAGAGTAATGGCCTGACACACTGCCATATAAACCATATCAACATCCGGCCGCTCTTCCCGATCAACCTTAATGGCAACAAAGGATTCATTGAGGATTTGGCCAACCTCTTCATCTTCAAAAGACTCGTGCGCCATTACATGACACCAGTGGCAGGTGGAATATCCTATTGACAGGAATATGGGTTTATCCTCCCTTTTGGCCTTGTCAAATGCCTCTTCTCCCCAAGGATACCAGTCCACCGGGTTTTCAGCATGCTGCATCAGGTAGTGACTCTTCTCCCTACTCAAGCGGTTTTTTCTCTTTTCTAATCCTGACAGCTCAGTCTCCATGACATCTCCTCGTACTGACTGGGAATGGTTGCAATGTATAAACAATAAACACTAGCCAGCCGGTAGTCTATATAACGACACAAATTCCTCACCGCTTAATTCTGGAATAAGTGGCAACATTTGGAAGGTATAATCCAGAAAATGGGATAGATATAAGGGAGATGGACCCAGAGCGTGTCACATCCCCCCCTTGGTGATGGGATGAACTGTTTTTTTCTGAAGTTGGTAGTTCAGGGGGTCAATTTACTGCCTATCTCTTTTCCATAGTCTTGGGCCATCTGTACCCCACCTCCCAGAGAGGCTGACTTCAAAAGGAGCGGACCTTTGGCCATGTCCATCTTGAAGACTTCTTTCATGGTATTGTAGATTCGATCCTGGGCCTCGGTGCTCCAGCCATGAGCGCCAAAAGCGCCACCCACCTTTCCTTCCAGGTTGGCCTTTTCCGCCAGAAACAACATGGTTTTCATGGACTGCAGCATCTCACCGTGGTAGGTGGGGGAACCGAAGACATAGCCGTCATATCCTTCGAAATCGGCCTTGCTCTTAATATCCTTCACCTCAACGATCACTGCCTCATTGCCGGAAAAGCGGATTCCTTCTGCAACGAGATCCGCAATATCTCTAGTCGAACTGGTCCTGGTGGCATAGACCACGAGAACTTTTGCCATATTCCTTTTCCTCCTATTCTTTTTGTCGGATCAACCCCGCTGCCTGCGGGAACGATCCGACCTACACAATCAATATGAGGTCTTTTCTTAGGTCGGGTGGTTCTTTTTGCCGGATCTTATCGCAAGCAAAGCTTGCTCCTACATGAACAGTAGAATCCGTCACACACAGAGCACGTTTAAACTTTCATGCTCTCTACTGCGCTCTTTCCAAGGTTAAAACCCTGCTCCAGGGCGTCCGGGTGCTTTTTGATCTCACCCTTGGCCTCAATTCTATCGAGCAGAAGCCCTCCTTCGTAAGTCATGTCCAGAGCATCAAAGAAGTATTTTACCGTCAGCTCCACCCCAACAAAGAGGTT
>JBEQLC010000145.1:0-5008 GCA_040326175.1 Desulfobacteria bacterium
ATTCTTCCTGAAGACATTGAAAGACTCGTCAGAGTTGAGCATCCTGATCCGCACAGCATTCTTGGTGCCCATCTCTTTATGGTCAAGGAAAGAACGGGGGTTGTAGTAAGGGCTTTTCACCCCGAGGCAACTGAGGCAGAAGTGATCATCGAGGGGGAGGATCCTCTTCCCATGGAGAAGTGCCATCCGGGTGGTCTCTTTGCCTGCTTTCTTCCCAATCAAGATCTGCCTGTGTCCTACAAGGTTCGATTCACCTTTGCTGATGGAAACCAGTGGGAAAGCAATGCTCCTTACAGGTTCATGCCGACCTTGGGAGATTTTGACCTATATCTGGCAGGAGAGGGAACTCATCACCGACTTTATGAGAGGCTTGGGGCGCATCTACGGGAAATTGACGGTGTGAGGGGCGTCTCCTTTGCAGTATGGGCACCCAATGCAAGAAGCGTGAGTCTCGTTGGAGATTTCAACCGATGGGATGGAAGGCTTTTCCCCATGAGGCAGATGGGGTCATCGGGGATCTGGGAACTCTTTGTGCCTGAGATAGGACCGGGTACTGTTTATAAGTATGAGATCAAAACCGCCAAAGGGGAACTCCGGATAAAGACCGACCCGTATGCCTTTGCCATGGAGCTGAGGCCTGGGACGGCTTCCGTAGTCTGGGAGCTGGAAGCCTATGAATGGTATGATGACGAATGGATGACCGCCCGAAGCAAACGAAACCTGCGCCAGGAACCGATGGCTATCTATGAGGTTCACCTGGCCTCTTGGATGCGTGTCGCCGAGGAGGAAAACAGGTGGCTGACTTATCGAGAGCTGGCCCACAGGCTGGTCGAACATGTCAAGAAGTTCGGTTTTACTGACGTGGAGCTTATGCCTGTTGCTGAACATCCCTTCGATGGCTCCTGGGGTTATCAGGTGACCGGTTATTACGCACCTACAAGTCGGTTCGGGACTCCTGATGACTTTAAGTATTTTGTGGACACGTGTCACCAGCACGGCATCGGGGTCATTGTGGACTGGGTGCCCGCCCACTTTCCAAAGGACGATTACAGCCTGAGACTGTTCGATGGCACGGCCCTTTATGAACACGAGGATCCGCGGGAAGGAGAACATGCAGAGTGGGGGACCCTTGTCTTCAACTTCGGCCGACATGAAGTGCGCAATTTTCTCATGGCAAATGCTCTGTTCTGGTTGGATAAGTATCATATTGATGGCCTCAGGGTCGATGCAGTGGCATCTATGCTCTATCTCGATTACGGCAGGCGGGATGGGGAATGGATTCCGAATCGGTACGGAGGGAATGAAAACCTAGAGGCCGTACAGTTTTTCCGTGAGCTGAACAAGGCTGTATACGGGTTGTTTCCGGGGTGTTTCACGATCGCCGAAGAATCAACAGCTTGGGCAGGGGTGACCTCGCCGGCCCACCTGGGCGGCCTTGGATTTGGCTTTAAATGGGATATGGGATGGATGCACGACACCTTGCTTTACTTCAGCAAGGATCCTGTTCATAGAAAATATCACCACAACAATCTAACCTTTTCCATGATGTATGCTTACAGCGAAAACTTTGTTTTGCCCTTTTCACATGATGAAGTGGTCTACGGCAAAGGTTCCCTTCTGAGGAAAATGCCAGGTGACGATTGGCAAAGATTTGCCAATCTGAGACTCCTGCTGGCGTATATGTACACGCATCCAGGAAAGAAACTCCTCTTCATGGGAAGCGAACTTGCCTCGTGGGATGAGTGGTACCACGAAAAGGGGCTCGATTGGCACTTCCCACCTGACTCTATGCATCAGGCCTTTCAGCAATTCATGATGGACCTGGGGAGACTCTACCTTGAGCATTCAGCATTGTGGGAGTTAGACGCATCCCATGAAGGCTTCTCATGGATTGACTGCAATGACTCCGGGGGTAGCGTCATCTCATATGTCCGTTACGGAAAGAAGAATCATCTGGTCTGTGCCTTCAACTTTACCCCTGTGCCCAGAAAGGACTATCGAATAGGCGTGCCGGGCCAGGGAGGTTACCATGAACGCATCAACAGCGATTCACTTTACTACGGAGGAAGCGACCTCGGCAATGAAGGCTATATTGAGGTAGAGAGAATCCCGTCTCAAGGATTCTCACAATCGGTTTCACTTGCCCTGCCTCCTTTGGCCTGCCTGATTCTGGAACCAGTAGGTAATGATACAGGTTAGAGCTAATGGAAGCTCCCTGCAATCCCTATGAATCGGGACGGGGAATGCTCTCGCTGCAGCTCACTCTGGATGCCGATCCGAATGTACGTTTCCTGGTAGTGCAATCCGACAATGCGTCTCTTGGCGGGGGACAATGGCTCGACGGAGTCTACGTATTCCGCAACGGGGTCCTGTCATCACCTTAAAGTGCGGGGTAAGCCGCCTTCAACAGAACTGAAAATGGCCTTTCCCATCTGCCAGGTCCAGTTTGGCCTGGAGTCGTACGTTCCTTTCCAAAACCGTTGCCGCAGAATCCGGACTATCCTAAGGGGACGGCTATCCGACGAACCTGTTCGGGAAGGCCGCTGACAGTCTGAACTTCAATATTTCTGAAAGGAAAAAGCATGTCGGCAATCGATGAACTGTCTCGCGAAGAACTGATCACCCTGCTTAAGAATTTTGCCAAGAATTGGCTTGCTCACGACGGCATGTGGTTCCAGGCAGTGGAGCGGGCACACGGAATGGAGGAAGCCATCGAGCTGGATGCCCAGGCGTACGAGCGCTTTTCGGCCATCGAGGCCAAACGCATAAGGGACTTCCTGGGCCTGCCTGAACGCGGCGGGCTTGAGGCACTGAAGACTGCACTTGAGTACCGGCTCTACGCCGTCTTGAATAAACAGCACAGCGAACTTGAACACGGTTATCTTCGCTTCTACATGGATGACTGCCGGGTCCAGAGCGCGCGGAAAAGGCGTGGGTTGCCCGACTTTCCTTGCAAGAGGGTAGGCCTCGTGGAGTACAGTGCCTTTGCCGCCGAAATTGATCCGAGGATCAAGACCAGCTGCATTACCTGCCCGCCGGATGAGCATCCGGACGAGTACTACTGCGGCTGGAAGTTCTGGATCGAAGAGGAAGGCGATGGAAGGAGTGGCAGGTAAAGAGGTGGTAGCTGTTTATAGTAATTCTCATAAGTATGTTCTGTTTTGAACCATTATGATTGCCGCAAGCGGAACATATTTTTGAGAACCACTCTAGATGACTAGATGAGGTAAGGATGGTACTTCTTGGGATTGCTGCCCTGTGCGGTGAGGACCTCAGAACCGCCAGGGCTCTTCACAGACACGCGGACGGGCTGGTCATCTTGGGCCCTGCTGTAGGCTGCGCCTATGGATGCCGCCTCATGTACGATCTCCTTAGGAGCCCCGCAAGGGACCAGGGTAGCGGGACCGGGTATGTCCGTCATATGAAGCAGAATGTCTTTGTCAGGATATGAGAGTTTTAGGATTTTGCTATTCTCTTCCTCAGTGCGACCCACTATAACTTTATAATTGTCATGGAGGCGGAAATGCCGGCCGTACTTTAGAAGCTCAAAGTCTCTCTCCCGGCACTCCTCCTGGTGTTCAAGAAGATCCTTGACGCGTCGGGAAAAGGCGGGATCCGTAAGGAGGCAGCCGCCGCCCGGGGAGGGATAATCGCTGATTCCAAAGGTCTCGGCCAGCTCTATTTGCCGTTTTCGAGAACGACCCGAGATGTCCAGGAGTCGCTCACGATCCACCAGGCCACGTTCTTCGGGAATCGTCGGTGACAGGAGTTTTGCACTCAAGGGCCGAACGACATAGCCGGCAAAACCAGACCTTTTTTCAACATAACGGAGCGACGGTTTGGTCTGCGACATAGGGCGCTGGCCCACGACCTCGCCCGTAAAAAGAAAATCGAACCCTTCTCTTTTCATGATGGAACCGGCGATTTCAAGCATCAGGGCGTGACAATCCATACACGGGTTCATGTTCGTACCATACCCGCAATTGGGGTTCTTCAGCATCGGAACGTAGACCTGGGTGATATTCTCTACTCTCAAGGGGATTCCCGTCATACCGGCGGCACGGCGAGCCCTGTCTGAGCCGAAAAAGGGCGTTTCGAAGTTAATCCAGGCCACCTCAATCCCTTGGCTCTGAAGGACAAGTGCGGAAAGGATGCTGTCGAGCCCTCCAGAGATGAGACCTAGGGCGCGAACCACGCCAGAGTTCAGCTGCTGGCCTGTTGACTGAGATGAACCTTCCTGTTGAGAGGCATTAACCATGGCACACAAGCTCACAAAACAGCGAATCACAAAAATTACGGGGATTCTAAGAAGAACCTACCCGAATGTCAAGACGGCCCTCCGTCACAGGAATCCGGTGCAGCTTCTGGTTGCCACGATCCTATCGGCCCAGTGCACGGATCAGCAGGTCAACCGGGTAACCCCGACCCTGTTCAAGAGATTGCGAACGGCGCAAGACTTTGCTGGGGTCTCACTTTCGGATCTGGAAGAGATGGTCCGATCCACCGGCTTTTATCGCAACAAGGCCAAAAGCATCAAGGCGTGCTGTTCAGCGCTGGTAGAAAGACACGGTGGAAAGGTTCCGGACAATATGGATGCTTTAATTAAACTCCCCGGCATCGGACGCAAGACGGCCAACGTTATACTCGGGAACGCTTTTGGCATTCCAGGAATAGTGGTCGATACCCACGTAAAACGCGTGTCTCAGCGTATAGGCCTTACCAGGGAGAGCGATCCGGTCAAAATCGAATTTGATCTTATGGCCCTGATTCCAAAGAAAGACTGGATCGCCTTCTCGCATCAGATGATCTGGCACGGCAGGGCGTTATGCAAAGCCCGCAAGCCAAAATGCCCTGAATGTCCCCTGCTGGACTTGTGCGATTACGGGCGCACGACAACCTGAGGCCCCGCAGGAGTTTCCTCTCGACGACCCGTCTTTTCCGAGTTTTTCCTTGACATGCAAGAAGCCCCGGCTTAGCATGAGCCATACGGTCCAATATACCTTTCCAT
>JBEQLC010000146.1:0-5003 GCA_040326175.1 Desulfobacteria bacterium
CAACTTTAGGCACTTTAGTTCACCCTGGCCCAGACCGGGCTTGTGGGCATAATAGGCTGATTCGTGCACGTAGCTTCCCATAAGCTTAGCAAGCTCATCTAAGCATATAGCTCCAGGGCGGGCTTTAGGCATTTTAGGCACTTTCACTAAGACTATGAAAAAAACTATTACCTTTGAACCCGACAGCACGACCATTCGAGTTGACAAAGGGACCAATCTTTTGGAGGCGGCCCTTGCGGCTGGTGAACATGTCAATGCCACGTGTGGCGGGCAGGGTGTGTGCGGGAAGTGCCGCGTATTGATTGAAGCAGGGGAGGTTGACAGCGAAAAGACAGAAAAGATGGATCAGGAGGAATATGAGGCCGGGTGGCGGCAGGCTTGCAAGACCGCCATTATTTCAGACTGTACCGTGCAGATTCCTGCTGAATCGAGAGGCCTGAAGCGCCCAGTAGTTCAGGAACTCGATATGGGCAAGGCGGAGCGGCAGATTTCTGTCCTCGATACAAAGCCTATGGCCGTAGGCTGGAGCCTTGATCCTATGGCGATCAAGCTTCCGGTTGAACTTACTCCACCTACGTTAAAGGACAATGTGAGCGACCTTTCACGTTTTTCCGATGGACTGAAACAGCAACATCACATTGAAGACATGGCGGTAGACCTTGGGTGTGTGAAAAGCATGCCAGAGGTTTTGAGAAACAGTGATTGGTCTGTTACGGCGACTCTGATGGCAGATCCAGCACAGGAGTCGCTTCTGTCTTCAGAGGAGAGAAATCGCCCATTAAGGCTGGTACGCATAGAAGGAGGAGACACGTCTGGGCAGAATCTGGCCGTGGCTCTGGATGTGGGAACAACTACCATCAGTGCCCAGCTCATTGATCTTAAAGCCGGAAAGGTCATGGCGGAACACGCCGAATACAACGGGCAGATCCAATACGGCGCCGACGTGATCACCCGCATGGTATTTGCACAGAAGTCTGAAGGGGCTGAGACTTTGCAAACGGTTGTCGTATCGTCCATTAATCAGGTGATTGATGAACTCCTGGAGCAAAGTGGAAGCTCAAAAAGTAGTATCTCGTGCATTGTTTCCGCCGGCAATACGACAATGACACACCTTCTTTTGGGAATGGAAACACGCTATATTCGGGAAGCACCGTACGTACCGGCAGCCAACTTCATGCCATTGGTGTGGGCCTCGGACGTTGGCATAGATGTTCCCGACTGTGTCGGGCTCTGCAGCTTTCCCGCGGTAGCGAGTTATGTTGGGGGGGATATTGTCTCTGGCATACTCGGCTCGGGGGTTTTTCAAAAAGAGGAACTCACCCTCTATATAGATATTGGGACAAACGGTGAGATCGTTTTGGGAAACCGTGACTGGCTTGCGTGTGCTGCGTGTTCCATGGGGCCTGCCTTTGAGGGAGGTGGTATCAAACACGGCATGCGAGCCGACCTGGGGGCGATTGAAGGCTTCCATGTCAATCCTGTGACTCTGGAACCCATGGTGATAACAGTGGGAAGGAAGGGGCCACGGGGTATTTGTGGGTCAGGTCTGATCAGTGTCTTGGCGGAGTTGCTGTCAGCCTGTGTGATCGACCGTAACGGCAAATTTGTGCGCCATCTCTCTTCAGACCGCATCCGACAAGGACGATTCGGATATGAATATGTTCTGGCATGGGCAGAAGACTCTGGGACAGGGCATGATATAGTTATAAACGAGGTCGATATCGAAAACCTTGTTCGGGCCAAAGGGGCACTTTTTGCCGGGTGTCTTACACTCCTTGAGAGCCTGGATCTCTCATTTGATGATTTGGATAGAGTAATCATCGCGGGCGCATTTGGACGATATATCAATCTTGAGAAGGGGAAACAGATTGGCCTTTTTCCGGATATTCCGGTCGAAAAGTTTCATTTTCTGGGAAACGGATCCTTGCTGGGATCTCGACTGGTGTGCCTTTCCAAAGGAATGTTGCACGACGTGGAGCGGATTGCTAGTATGATGACGAACATTGAGCTGAGCGACAATCAGTCTTTTATGGACAAGTATATGGGAGCGCTTTTTCTTCCTCATACGGATGCCCGCTTTTTCCCCCATGTAAGTGAATACCTCGAGGCCAACTCTCAAATGATCCAGGACGAGAGGAAGTCCTGATGAGTTTGACTATTGCCATGGCCGGCAAGGGCGGCACCGGCAAGACTACGATTGCAGGTCTCCTCATCAGGTTTCTTTTGAAAAGGGGAATGAAGCCGATCCTGGCTGTGGATGCAGATGCCAATGCGAATCTGAATGAGGTCCTTGGACTTAAGGTGGAGGCCACGCTGGGTGAGGCCAGGGAGGGGATCAAGGATCAGGTGCCCACGGGTATGACCAGGGACATCTATATGCAATATAAGGTTGAGGAAGCGCTGGTAGAGAGCGAGGGGTATGACCTGATCGTTATGGGTCGCCCGGAAGGCGCGGGTTGCTATTGTCATGCCAACACCCTGCTTACCCAATACATGGAGCGGTTGTGCGGGAATTACCAGGTTGTGGTCATGGATAATGAAGCAGGGATGGAGCATATCAGTAGGCTGGTGGCACGTAGCGCTGACATCTTGCTGATCGTGTCTGATCCAACCCAGCGAGGGATCATGGCAGCCAAGCGGATCCATGATCTTGCCCGAGAACTAAAGCTGGATATCAAGAAAGACTATCTGATCATCAACCGAGTCGATGGTGAGTTGCCTGCTGAAGTAAAAGAGGCGGCAGATTCTGCAGGGTTGAACATTGCAGGCTGTGTGCCGGAAGACGAGTTGGTTTCTCGTTACGATACCGAGGGGCGACCTACTGCGCAATTGCCGGATGATGCCGGATCAGTTCAGGCACTGAATGACATTTTTCAAACTATCATATTGATTGAAGATTGACGATTGAGAGTTGAAGACCAAGGATTAATGACAGAACACAATCGTCAATTTTCAATCATCAATTGTCAATTTACAAGCGCATGCTTCGAGAACTCTCCATAAAGAACTTCGCTATTATCGATGACCTTTCAGTTACCTTTGAAAAAGGCCTCACCGTATTGACCGGAGAAACAGGCGCCGGAAAGTCGATCATACTCAATGCCGTAAATCTGCTTCTGGGAAGCCGTGCCTCGCCCGAGTTGGTCCGCAGTTCTGAAGAGACAGCTGAGCTTGAAGCCCTGTTTGAGGTTCCTCCTGAGAGCCCGGTAGCAAAGGTTGCAAAAGAGCAGGGGTTTGATCTGTCGGAGGGGCTGTTGATCCGTCGCCTCATTCAAGAAAAAGGCCGCCACAGGGTTTATATCAACGGTCAGTTAGCCACCCTCCATATGCTTTCTGCAATAAACGAGCACCTTGCCAGCATCTCTGGTCAGCACGCCCATCAGGGTTTACTAAGACCAGAACAACATCTTCAGGTCCTTGATCAGTTCGGAGGACTGACCAAGCTGAGGGGCCGGGTCTCAGCGTACCATCAAGAGATGCTTCTGTTAATTACTGAATATGCCGGCTTAAAGCGTCAAGATGTTGAGCAAGCCGAACACCGGGAACTCCTTGAGTTTCAGTATCGGGAGATTCAGCAGGCAGGGATCACTCGTGACGAGGACATAGGGCTGGAGGAGGAGCGGCAACGCCTCAGACATGCCCACCGGCTTCACGAGACTGTGGGTCGTTGTGTAGATCGGCTTTACGGGGCAGAAGGGGCCGTGGTTGAACATGTGGCCGAGGTTGCGAAAGAGCTTGAGGCACTTGGCAGCATTGATAGCTCCTTGACACCCCCGGCCAAAAGGGTGGAGGAAGCTTCTTTTCAGCTGGAAGACGTTGCCAATGATTTGCGTGGATACCTTCACCACGTTATCTTTGATAACGACCGACTGGAAGAGATAGAGCTGCGGCTCGATCTGCTGCAGAAGCTGAAGCGAAAATATGGGGGTTCTCTTGAATCAGCCCTGGACCACGGCCAGGAGGCTGAAGAGGAACTGCAACGTATATCGATGCTGCCGGAACACATAGCTGAAGTGGAGGAAAGGCTTGATGAGTTGTACAAGAAACTCAGCGAGGTGTGCCGCGAGCTATCAAGGAAAAGGAGAAAAGCTGCGGAACAACTGTCGGCAAAGGTTCAGCAGGAGTTAGCAACGGTAAAGATGTCGGGAACCCGGTTTGAGGTCAGTTTTACACCAAACCCGGTTAATGAGGACGTTGATTCTCATCTCTTGTTGGACGACATGGGAATAGAGGCTACAGGGGTAGACCGTATTGATTTTCTGATCGCCCCCAATGTGGGTGAAGATTTGAGACCACTTGCCCAGATTGCCTCAGGCGGTGAACTCTCTCGGATTGTCCTCGCGCTGAAGGGGATTCTGGCCACAAAGGAGTCCGTGGAGACATTGATTTTTGATGAGGTAGATGCCGGCATCGGCGGTGGCGTTGCCGAGGTCGTGGGCAAGAAGCTCCAGTCCCTATCCCATTTTCATCAGGTTATCTGCATCTCCCACCTGCCCCAAATCGCTCAGTTTGGGATGCACCATTTCAAAGTCGCCAAGAGGGTCTATAGAGGGCGAACCCGGACCTCTATGACACCCTTGGAGGGAGATGAACGGGTGAAAGAGTTGGCTCGTATGTTGGGAGGGGTGAAGGTTACCAAGAAGACTCTGGATCACGCCCGTGAGATGATGACAGGCCATTAATATGCTGAACCGAGCAGGACTTCCGATAAAGATGAAATAACGTATCACTATCAAGTGTAGTCCTTGACAATCACAAAGATAACCATTATTTTGAGCAACAGCGTCGCATAATTGCCTGAACATAGATCGAAGCGATATATTTCCAAGACAATGTCTCCATTCGGAGAAGAAGCCGCAAATGAGTGGCTTTTTTGTTGTTTGCGGGCCAACGGCAGGAATATTCAGGAAAGCCCTGAAGCCCGTTGACCCTAGAAGCTGTCTCAAAAATAAGGTCAGGGTTCAGGGCAAGGCGCGGAACGGTGAAAAAGCGGAGTCCGCCGC
>JBEQLC010000147.1:0-4994 GCA_040326175.1 Desulfobacteria bacterium
GCTGCGTTTAGGCAGCCTAACGGTCAAGGTGATATTAGGTGTATGCCTAATCTTAATTCTAGTGATGGGCCTCTTTACTTACTATGACATGGTGTCGCGGGTGAAGTATCACCTTAAACACCAAGAGGAGCGGGCGTATGAGATTAGTGATACGGTAATGAGAAGTATTGAATACCCCATGCTCGACGGAGAGATGGAGGACGTGCAGGCTATTCTGGAAAAGCTGAATAGACTAAAGGACGTGACAGTGGTAGAACTTTGTGACACCACGGGTACCATCAGATACAGTGGGCTGCCGGCTAGTATAGGCAATGTTGACGATTCAGAGGTTACCAAAAACGCCTTGCGCACCAGTACCCTATTGAAGGGCCTGGAGATAGTGGACGGGGAAGAAGTACTTCACCACGCCATGCCTATCCCTAATGAAGAAACCTGCCATAAGTGCCATGGAGCTGAAAAGAAAATACTGGGGGTTTTAAGCGTGGGAATTAACTGGACCCCTATAGAGGAGAGGATAGAAGCGCTCAGGAACAGAGAGATTACCCTGGGCATAGTTTCCGTTATGGTTGTGGGTTTTTTCTTAACCCTGTTCTTATCCAGATACGTTACCCGACCCCTTGCCACACTTACCCGATTGGCAGATGAAATCAGCCGTGGCAATCCAGGTTTTGAATTCGGCAGGATGCTCAAATGCTGGGAGGTACAAGACTGTGACAAAACTGACTGCCCGGCATATGAAAATCCTGAGGTCATGTGTTGGTATGTAGATGGTACACACTGCAAGGTCGAGCCGTCAGGAAGATTCCCAGACAAGCTGGATATGTGTCGGCAGTGCACCGTATACAGAACACATGTGGGTAACGAGATGATCCAGTTAGCAGACTCATTTAAGCATATGCTTCATCGACTAAGGGTGTTTGAGAAGGAGCTAATGCAGTCCGAAGAAAAATACCGACTTCTCTTTGACACCAATCCGAACCCCATTTTTATTCTGGATCATGAAACGTTCGGGATCCTAGACGCAAATGCAAGGGCTGAGAGTTTCTACGGTTATTCAAAAGAAGACCTCCTGAAGATGCCTTTCACAGAACTCGGATACGAAGAAGATGCAGAAGAAATTATGTTGGATTTCAAGAATGTCGTGGGCCAACAGTCGATCCTTTCTCCTAAGAAGCGGCATCGCAGGAAAGATGGAGGCCTGTCTTATTTGAACATCCATGTATGTCACGCCAAGTATATGGGAAAAGATGCGCTGATCGCTACGACAACCGATGTCACGGAGAGCCTACAGAAGGAGGCCCAGCTCACCCAAGCCAGCAAGATGGCCACCCTTGGTGAAATGGCGACCGGAGTGGCTCACGAGCTGAACCAACCCCTAAGTGCCATACAGATAGGAACTGATTTTTTCGGGAATATGGTGAAGCAGGGCTGGAAAATACCAAGCGATGAGATGGTCACGGTTTCCGAACAGATGGGAGAGCAGGTAGCTCGTGCGGTGGGCATCATCAATCATCTGCGAGAATTTGGACGAAAGGCCGAAATCCAACCGGAGAAGGTCGATATCAACCAACCACTAAATGGGGTTTTTACCCTGTTGAGCCAGCAGTTGAAGTTGCGGGGCATTAAGGTGAGGCTCAACTTGAAGGAGAATCTACCCCCTATCATGGGTGACAGCAACAGGCTAGAGCAAGTCTTCATAGACCTGATCATAAACTCAAGGGATTCCATGGAGGAAAAGCAACACCGCGCCGGAGACGCGGATGTCGATAGCATCCTGACCGTTCGTAGTTTCCAGGAAGACGGTCAGGTGGTTGTGACGATTACCGATACGGGCCTGGGGATTTCTGATGAGGCAAAAAGCAGGATCTTCGAGCCTTTCTTTACGACCAAAGAAGTCGGCAAAGGGACCGGTCTTGGTCTGTCAATCAGTTACGGTATTGTTAAAGACTACAATGGCACAATCGAGGTAGAAAGCGAAGTCGACAAGGGCACCACTTTCAAGATAGCTTTCCCCGCCTGCGAGGAAGAGAAAGGCGGTATTTAGAGCTATGTCTAAGATTCTAGTCATTGACGACGAAGAAAGTATCAGGAGACTCCTGAAGATCGCCTTGACCCACAAAGGCCATGAAGTGGTAACTGCCGAAGACGGCGAAAAGGGGATTAAAACCTTTAAGGAGACAAAACCTTCTATTGTCTTTACAGATCTTAAGATGCCGGGCATGGACGGTCTGGAGGTCTTGAAGCAAATAAGACAGATTGAACCCGATGCTCGAGTTATCGTTATCACGGGACACGGTGATATGAGATCGGCCATCAAGGCGCTCCAACTTGAAGCCTCTGACTTCATCAATAAGCCGATTACGGACGAAGCGCTTGAGGTTGCCATTAAGCGGGCTGAATATATATTGTGGCTGAAGGAAGAACTCAGAGGCTATACCGGTGATCTGGAACTCAAGATCAAGGAAGCCACGCGCGAGTTGAGTAAAGCCTATGATTTTCAGAAAAACCTTATTCAAAGTTCGATTGATGGAATCATCGCTGTGGACAGGGATGGAACCGTCATAGTCTTCAATCAAGGAGCCGAACACTTGTTGGGTTACACTTCAGATGAAGTTATTGGGAAGATGCACACGGATACAATATACTCCCCGGGTGGGGCTGCTTCCATCAAGGAAAAACTTGGCAGCGAGGCCTACGGAGGAAAGAATAGACTTGTCAATTATGAGGACGCCGTCATATCCAAGAATCGCGAGGAAATCCCGGTACGCATATCTGGGGCCACCCTTTTTGAGAATGACATAGCGACAGGCTCTGTCTGCTTTCTTCAGGATTTGCGCGAAATGAAACGGCTTCAGAAAGAATTGATAGAAAACGAAAGGCTTACGGCCATCGGGCAGGCGGTAGCAGGCATGGCCCACTACATAAAGAACATATTGAACGGGCTGCAAGGCGGCGTTTACATTGTCAATGTAAGCTTGAATAAGAACAAGCCGGATCTCTTATCCAAGGGTTGGATGATGATTGAAGGAAATATCAAGAAGATTTCTGACCTGGTTATGAATATGCTCATCTATTCAAAAGAGCGTGAACCGGATTACGTTCCCTGTGCTCCAAACGACGTCATTCAAGAGGTTTATGACCTTATGAAAGAGAAAGCCGCCCAGTCAGAAGTAACCCTGACCAAGGATCTCGATCCGTCTATAGACATATTTCACCTTGATCAAAACGGGCTCCACCGCTGTCTCCTTAATCTGGTAACCAACGCCATAGATGCCTGTGTTCTTGACCCCGATGAAGATAAGACCTGGTCTGTCGTCATGAGGAGCCAAAAGGAAGATAGCGGTCTCAGATTTGATGTTATTGACAATGGCACTGGCATGACCGAAGGAGTCCAAAAGAAACTCTTTGAACGGTTTTTTACGACCAAGGCTGGAAAGGGTACCGGCCTCGGGTTGCTAGTGACTCGCGAGATCATTGATCAACACGGGGGGACCGTCTCCGTTAAATCAGATCCTGGCAATGGCACGACCTTTACCATACGTTTCCCAGATAGGGGTTCAGAAGAAACTCAGAATAACCAGGGTATGAATAGAGGACAGGGATGACCAAGAACCTTTTGTAAACCTTCCTGCCAGGGACCATGAAGGAGATTATGAACCCGACTGAAACATCATCACGGCTTCGCATCCTTCTGGTTGAAGACGACGAACACGACCGCCTCGCTTTTCACCGAGCCCTTGAAAAGAGTTCCGTCGCCTGCGAGATCACGGATTGCACATTGGCCGAGGAAGCTTTGCTGCAAGTTCTTGCAGACGCTTCACTCTTTGACGTGGTCGTCATTGACCACAAGCTGCCCGGCATGTCCGGTTTAGACCTGTGCAAGGAGCTTCTTAGTAAGAAGACTCCGTTGCCATTGGTCCTCATGACTGGAAGAGGGTCGCAAGAACTTGCCATTGAAGCCCTCAAGGCCGGTGTTGATGACTATATCGTCAAGGAGCACGGCCAGGGCTATTTGGATCTGTTACCAGTGGTGCTCCCGGAAATAGTCCGAAAACATGGTGACCGCGTAGCTCGGGAGCGGGCCGAGGAGGCACTGCGAAAAGCATACGATGAACTGGAACAGCGTGTTCAAGAGCGAACCGCCGAAGTGGCCAGGGCAACCGAACAATTGAAGCGGGAACTTACTGAGCGCAAGCGAGCCCAAGAGGCATTGCGAGAGTCGGAGGAGAAATACAGTACCGTAGCTGAAAGTTCGCTGACCGGCATTTACATCGACCAAGACGGTAAGATCGTATTTGCCAACAAGACATTTGCCGAGATTTACGGGTATTCAAGACAGGAATTGGTGGGCATGGAATCCTGGAAGCTTGTCCATCCTGACGACAGGGCATGGATAGACGAGATGAGAACAAGAAGGCTGAAGGGAGAAGAAGCGTCATCGGAATACCAGGCAAGGGGCCTCAAAAAAGACGGTAAGACCATATGGATTGTGCGGAGAAATACCCGAATAGACTACGGGGGAAAGCCTGCCATATTGGGTAACATCGTGGACATCACCGAAAGCCGGGCAAAGGAGGCACAGCTAATCCAGGCGAGCAAGATGTCAACCTTGGGGGAGATGGCAACGGGTGTAGCCCACGAACTCAATCAACCCTTGAGCAGCATACAGATAGGTGCGGATTTTTTCGGGAATATGGCTAAGCAGGGCCGCCAGATACCCCCTGAGGAGTTGGCATATGTGTCTGAACAGATGACACAACAGGTGGCACGTGCGGTTAAGATCATTAATCATATGCGAGAGTTTGGACGAAAGGCCGAAATCCAACGGGAGAAGGTCGATATAAACCAGCCTCTTAGGGCCGTTTTTGCGCTGTTGGGCGAACAGCTGAGGGTACGGGGAATCAAGGTCAAGCTCAATTTGGAGGATGGCCTCCCCCCTGTTTTGGCTGACAGTAACAGGCTCGAGCAAGTATTCATAGATCTGGTAGTCAACG
>JBEQLC010000148.1:0-4956 GCA_040326175.1 Desulfobacteria bacterium
GTAAATAACTTCTAAGACGTGACACTTCTCAATAGCCAATCCTCTCATGCCCAGGCAATTTGATTGCTTACCGCCTCCCTCTCCACAACACTCCCTATGATATAGGCCTTTTCACCCATGGCAGTGAGGAACTCCGCAATGCCTTCCGCTTCCCTTTCAGGCACCACAAGGATGATCCCAATTCCATTGTTGAAGGTTCTCACCATCTCCCGTTTTGAGAGCTTGCCTGCTTCTTGAAGGAAGGTGAAGATAGGCGGGATCTCCCAGCTCCCTTTCTGGATGAGACCCATGCAGGATGAGGGGAGTACGCGGGGCAAGTTTTCCACAATTCCCCCGCCGGTTATGTGGGCGATCCCGTGTATTTGAAAATCGCGCAAGAGGCGACGGACAACCTCCGAATAAATCTTGGTGGGTTCCAGGAGCTCTTCGCCAATGGTTCTGCCCAGTACATCAACAGTATCATCTACCTTTAGTTTGAGCCTTTCAAAACAAATCTTTCGTGCCAAAGAGTAACCATTACTGTGAAGACCGCTCGAGCCGATACCAACTAATTTGTGGCCCACCGCAATCTCGGATCCATCCACTATTTTGCTGTTGTCTACAAGCCCTACTACAAATCCTGCTAAATCATATTCCTCTCCGCTGTACACTCCCGGCATCTCTGCTGTTTCGCCACCTATAAGAGCACACTTGGCCTCTTTGCAGCCCTCAACAATGCCTCGGAGAATAGCCTCTGCTCTTGCGGATACAAGAGTTCCCATGGAAAGATAATCAAGAAAGAATAACGGCTTGGCACCCTGCACCGCGATGTCATTGACACACATTGCTACCAGATCAATCCCGATGGTGTCGTGCTTGTCCATCATGCAGGCAATCTTAATTTTGGTGCCTACGCCATCCGTGGAGGTTACCAGGACTGGCTTTTCATGGTGGCTTACGTCCAGGGAATAGAGACCGCTGAATCCCCCAATACCGGCAATTACACCTGAACGAGGGGCCTCTTTGGTGATCTTTTTGATCTTCTTTATGAAACGCTTTGCCTTGTCGATATCGACTCCGGCATTTTGATATGTGAGAGACTCTTTGGTGCTCTGCTTCGCTGGGTTCATGGGCTTAGACATGCAGTATGAATTAGTATAGGGTTTTAAATAAGTCAAAACAAATTTTTTGACATCAGGCCCTCCGTAGTGTAATTAAGTCAATAAAAGAAAGAAATTAAACCCCATAGAAGGCTTGGACTATGAAAGAATTTGCTCGATTAAATCGGCTGCCTCCCTATGTCTTTACGAGAGTTAATAAGATCAAGATGGATGCCCGCCATGCCGGTGAAGACATCATCGACCTTGGAATGGGAAATCCCGATATGCCAACGCCAAAGCATATAGTGGATAAGCTGGTTGAGGCATCCAGAAAAGGTCGCAATCACCGCTATTCAGCGTCCATGGGGATCACAAAGCTCAGGGTGGCGATTTCGGACTGGTACAAACGCAGGTTTGATGTGGATATAAACCCGGATACTGAGGCGATCGTGACCATTGGTGCCAAAGAAGGGATTTCGCATCTTGTAGCCGTAACCATACGGCCGGGGGATGTAGTGTTTTCGCCGGACCCCACGTACCCCATCCATCCGTTTTCGGCAATCATTGCCGGTGGAGACGTGCGCAGGATTCCGTTGGGTCCTGATCGGGATTTCTTTGAGGACCTGATCGCAGCTACAAAGCAGACTTGGCCGCGGCCCAAGATTCTCATCATCTGCTTTCCTCACAACCCTACAACCGAAGTTGTGGATTTGGCCTTTTTTGAGAAGGTCGTGGATTACGCCAAAGAGCATGATATCCTGGTGATTCATGATTTAGCTTACGCAGACCTCGTCTTTGACGGGTATAAGGCCCCCAGCTTTCTTCAGGTGCCAGGTGCCAAGGATGTTGGGGTGGAGTTCTTCTCGCTTTCCAAGAGTTATAACATGCCCGGATGGCGTGTGGGGTTTTGCGTTGGCAATCACGAGGTTGTTGGAGCACTTCGCCGCATAAAAAGCTATCTCGATTATGGAATCTTTCAGCCCATTCAAATTGCGTCCATTATTGCACTGAACGGACCTCAGGACTGCGTCAAGAAAATAGTGCAGACATACAAGTCGAGGCGCGACACGCTGGTAAACGGGCTGAACAGGGTAGGGTGGACGGTGAAGCCACCCAAGGCGACCATGTTTGTCTGGGCAAAGATCCCAGAGCCTTATCTTGAGATGGGGTCTGTTGAGTTTTCTGAAATGTTGATCCGGAAGGCTAAGGTGGCTGTTTCGCCAGGGCTTGGCTTTGGGGACTACGGCGATGACTATGTTCGATTTGCGCTTATAGAGAACAAGATGCGGACGAATCAGGCTATAAGGGGTATCCGTAAGATTCTTTAACGGGTAATTGGCCAGGGGGTAGCCAGATGAAGACAATAAATGTTGGCCTGTTGGGGTTTGGAACCGTGGGGTCTGGTATGGCAAAAATCCTGCTGCAGAGCCCCGAGGTGATCGAGTCGCGCCTTGGGGCGACGCTTGCATTGAAATGGATAGCTGACCTTGACCTTGAAACGGACCGGGGGGTGGCTGTGGATAAGGGCATCCTTACCACAGACGCGGAAGAGGTTATTAATGACCCTGAGGTTGACATTGTCGTAGAGCTCATTGGTGGTTATGAAACGGCAAAGCGTTTTATTCTACAAGCGATTGAAAAAGGGAAGCACATAGTCACAGCCAATAAAGCCCTCCTGGCTGCGCACGGGGATGAAATTTTTTCCGCAGCCTCGAAAAAGGGTGTGGAGGTAGGTTTCGAAGCCAGCGTGGGTGGAGGTATCCCGCTGATTCGGTCGATCAAGGAAGGTCTGGTTGCGAATCGTATCAGTGGTCTTTTTGGCATCTTGAACGGCACTGCCAATTACATTTTGACTAAGATGACCGACGAGGGAAGCCCCTTTTCAGAGGTCCTGAAGGAAGCTCAGGCACTCGGTTATGCAGAGGCTGACCCCACTTTTGATGTTGAGGGGATCGATGCGGCCCATAAACTGACTATCCTCCTATCTCTTGCCTATGGAGTACCCATAGATTTTGAGGCGGTCTATACAGAGGGGATTTCAAAGATCACACCCATTGACATCAAGTTCATGAAAGAATTTGGGTATCGTATCAAACTCCTGGCCATTTCAAAGGACGATGGTGAGGCCATCGAGGCAAGAGTGCACGCCACGCTCATACCGGAAGACACCATGCTTGCAAATGTGAATGAGGCTTACAATGCCCTATACATAAAAGGTGATGCCGTGGGCAGCGTGATGCTGTACGGACCCGGGGCCGGCATGATGCCAACAGGTAGCGCTGTGGTGAGTGATCTGGTAGATGTTGCCCGCAATATCATGCACAATGCCGTGGGAAGGGTGCCGTCCCTCGGACATCAGCCGGCCGGTGTCAAGTCAAGGCGGATTAAGTCGATCGAAGAGTTGAAGACTGAGTACTATTTTCGATTCTCAGCTGAAGACAGGCCAGGTGTGCTTTCCAAGATTTCCGGAATCCTGGGAAAGCATAAGATCAGCATAAAATCAGTCCATCAACAGGGTCGGGACCTTGTTGGTGCTGTCCCTCTCGTCACGATTACTCATGAGGCTAAGGAGGCGGCCGTACAGGCAGCCCTTTCAGAAATAGATCAACTGGACATGGTCAAAGACAAGACGGTTCTGATCCGCATTGAGGATTGGAGATGAAATATGTCGTATTGGTAGGGGACGGTATGGGCGATTATCCCATTGCCGAACTTGGAGGCAAGACTCCGCTTGAGGCTGCGAGTACGCCGCATATGGATTGGATTGCCGACAATGGAGAACTCGGTCTGGTAAGTACCATTCCACCGGGGTGCGAAACCGGTAGTGACACGGCCAACTTGAGTCTCTTGGGTTACGATCCGAAAAGGACTCTGACGCGGCGTGGACCGTTGGAAGCGGCCAGTCTTGGAGTCCGTCTTTCGGAGACGGATGTGGCCTTCCGTTGCAACCTGGTCACTCTTGCCAAGCAGAACGGCATATTGTCAATGGATGATTACAGCGCTGGCCACATCGTTACTGACGAGGCCCGAGAAATTGTTGAGGATCTGGACAGGGCGTTAGGCGACGAGACCTTTCGGTTCTATCCTGGTATGAGCTACCGCCATCTTATGGTTTGGCGTGATGGAGTGGCGCAAGTTGCTACGACTCCCCCACACGATATTACCGGTCAGCCCGTGGGTCCATATCTGGATCGTATGAGGTCTCAAGGGGCATTGCTTCAGCTCATGGATGGGGCACGCGCAATTCTGAATGATCATCCGATCAACAGAAAACGTATAAAAGAAGGGTTGAAACCGGCCAACCATATCTGGTTCTGGGGCCAAGGCTGTGCTCCCCATTTGGAGGCCTTTGAAACGAGGACAGGGCTCAAAGGGGCCATTATCTCTGCTGTAGACCTCTTGAGGGGGATCGGGGTCTATGCAGGGTTTAAGATAATCATGGTCCCGGGTGCCACCGGGTATTTTGATACCGATTACGAGGCCAAGGGAGCATACGCGCTTTCTGCCTTAAAAGACGTCGACCTGGTGTACGTGCATGTGGAAGCACCTGATGAGGCGGGACACGCTGGCATGTTGGACAAGAAGATTTCAACCATCGAAGCCTTTGACGCCATGGTCGTTGGAAAAGTGTTAGAAGGGATAAAGGGTTTCGGCGAATACCGTGTGATGGCTGTAACGGACCACTATACTCCCATCACTCTCAGGACGCACACCACGGAGCCGGTACCATTTGCGATTTCTGGGACGGGGATTTCTGCTTCGGCGAATAACACCGGAGGTTTCAGCGAGAAGAATGCAGGGGCCCGAGGGGTGTTTTTCGCAGATGGTCATAGCCTTATGGAAAGATTGATACGGTCTTCCAAATAATCCTTGACAG
>JBEQLC010000149.1:0-4943 GCA_040326175.1 Desulfobacteria bacterium
GTCTGCGGCTAAGCTATGTTGTCTTTTCGATTACCGCTGCTGCAAGGAGGGGAAACATGATTTCATGGTGACCGACAATGGTATAACCGGCCCCACCCATGCTTGTGGGTCGCTCGACCACATTTGTCGTGGATCGGTAGTGCCGGATAAAGTCCATATTCACCGCCGTGAATCGCTCCACCTTGTGTCCCATGTTCCGAACCAGGGTGAGTGCCTTCAAGAAGACCTCGGGCATGATCACTGCAGAGCCGACATTCATGTGAACGCCGCCTTCGAGCTCAGCAACGACCGACGAAAAGATCCTGAAATCGAGATGGGTTGCTTTTCCCGCGGCCCCAGGGTCAAATCCGGGATGTATGTGAATTATGTCCGTTCCGATCGCCACATGGACGGTAGCAGGAATGTCGAGCCGCACAGCGGCTGCAAAGAGGCTCTCCTTGCCAAAAGGGAGGTCCTCTTCGATGATCGCTTGCCCAACGGCCTGACCGAGCCCTAAGTCCTCCATGCCTGCCTTTGACATGGCACGATTCAAGAAATCCGCGGTCTCTTGCGCCATGCCAAAGGCGCCATGTTCCAAGCCCTCGAGAACCTCTTCAGATGTCCGGCCGATCATGGCAAGTTCAAGGTCGTGCACAATCCCGGCCCCGTTCATAGCAACGGCTGTAATGATGCCCCTCTCCATCATGTCGATGACGATGGGGTTCAGGCCCGCCTTGATGACGTGGGCACCCATGGCCGCTACCACATTTTTACCGCCCTTGTGGGCTCCGGCAATAGCTGAAACGACTGACTTGAAATCCTTTGCCGCAAGGATATTCGGGAGCTGCTCCAGAAAATCTTTCAGAGAGCCTTGTGGTTTCCACGGACGGGCAAAATCCTTCCGGTCCACCTTGCTCTTCCTGGATGCCAGGGGATAGGTCTTTAACGATGACAGATCTATGGGTTTTGGTTTATCCATGGTCAACGAGCCCTTTTGGTAACGAGTAAAGGCTATTCTATATCTCACCCCGGTGGAATAGAAAGTGAAAGTGCATTCCACAGGGCAGGCAGAGCTCACAGAGAACACAGAGTTCCTGAGCTAAATCCTTGAGAGGAGGATTTAGCTCAGACTGCTATCCCTCGCGTTGCTCGGGAGACAAGAAACAATTATTTGCCCCGGAAGGGGCTGAGTGCTTTGTCTGATTCTTGAACCCTTCCCCACTAAGTTTCAATGAAGCTGTCAGGGAAAAGGATTCGATCCACGAGATCGCAAAGAACATGCCCTACTATACTATGGGTTTCCTGGATGCGTGGCGTTGACTCGGAATCGACATTCAAGGCGAGGTCGCAACATTTACCAAGTTCGCCTCCATCACACCCTGTCAGGCCTATAGTGAAAAGCCCCATTTCACGGGCAGTTTCCACAGCCATGATGACGTTTCTTGAGTTGCCGCTCGTGCTGATCCCTAAAGCAATGTCGTCCTTTTTTCCAAGGGCCCTGATCTGCTTGGAGAAGACCTCATAAAAAGAATAATCGTTGGAAATACTGGTCAAGATGGATGTGTCGGTGGTGAGCGCTATCGCAGGCAGAGGTTTTCGCTCCACAGAAAAACGGTTTACGAATTCTGCTGCAATGTGCTGGGCATCAGCGGCACTCCCTCCGTTGCCAAAGATGAGAAGCTTGTGGTCGGCAGCAAAGCAGGTAGCCAGCCGTTGACCTGCTGTGAGAAGATCATCCAGGTACTGCTTGACAAAGCCTTGCTTTACACGAACGCTCTCTTCAAATGCTTTTATAATGATATCTTTCATTTGCATCGACCTCTGTAAAACATCATATAGTTAACCGCAGACCCACGCAGACTAACGCAGACTTAATGCTGGCCTCTCACAGAGCTCACAGAGAACACAGAGTTTCTTGATCAGATTTCCTGAGACGGGAAATCTGATCAACTTGCTGTCCCGCTCCCGCGGGAGTCGTCATTGTGTCTCACATGAGCCAAATTGCGGTTCAACTTAAGCGATTCCTATGTCCACTGCCGATAAGCATTTTCCGCCAACGGCGGACGGAACGTTTTTGTCTGACTCCTCCTCTCAAGGAGCCAGACAAAAAAATTATCATCTCTGAGCTCTCTGCGAACTCGAGCGCCAGCGGGCGAGAGACCTACCGTCTGTGTGAGTCTGCGTGGGTCTGCGGCTAACCCTTTCTTTTGTCTGTGTGTGTCTGTGGCTAAAACTGCTTTTAAATATAGGTATCACTGTTCGCTGTCAACAACGGCATGCACGTCAACAGCGGCATCCACGTCAGCAGGGCCGGTCATGTAGCTCTCTGTGTCGTGTATGAGATCAGTGCAATCCTCTCCGAGCTCTGCGGCCTTTTTGAACTGCTCCAAGGCATTCTCATAATCCTCATTTTGCAGGTAGAGCTTGCCAAGTCGGCGTCGGTAGAGACCGTTGTCCGGATCAATTTTGACACTCTCTAGACACAAGACAATGGCGATTTCCAGGTTTTCACCTATGGTCCCGTAGAGATAACCGAGCGCACTTAAGCCTTTGGCATTGGTGGGGTTAAGTTTCAACGCCTTTTCGTACGCCTTGGTAGCCTCCTGAAGCATTTCTTTGTCTATGTAACATTCTCCTAGTGTGGAGAATATATGTGCCCCTTTGCGCGTGTTCCCGGCTGCTTTCTCGAGGAACTCAATGGCCGAATCTACTTCGTCCATCTCTCGATAACACATACCTATCTGGCAGGCCACCTCGGGGTTGTCTCCATCGAGCTTGTGGGCGTGAAGGAAAAGCTCAAGAGCTTTTTCCTTATTGCCTTGTTTATGGTGGGCAAGCCCGAGGTTGTATGTTGCCATGACGTCTCCCGGATCAAGACCAATGGCTGTTTCAAAGGCTTCAATAGCCAGATCCAGCTTGCCTTGCACCCCGTAACAGACGCCGAGACTGTTATGGACATTGACATGCTTTGGGTCCACAGCCAAGGCCTTCTTGAATTCTTCAATGGCTCCGTCGATATCTCCGTATTGATAAAGCTTGTCGGCGCTGATGTTGAGGCTGACAGCATCAAACGGAGTAACCGTACTTGGTCCGAAAAAGGCCGCATGGTCGAGAGCCTTTCGGGCATTATGCAGAACGTTCATTTTTTCGAAGGGCCAGAAAGGATACACAGCCAGACCGATCGATACGGTCTCTTGACCACTTAGTTTAACTCTCTCCTGTATCTTTTTTGCCAGTTCAAGGCCCGAAACTTCATCCATGTCCTGCCAAAGGCATCCGAATTCGTCTTGGCTGATTCGTCCCCACGTCATGGAAGCAGTTGTACTCAGGTTTTCTATAATGCGTGCCACGTTCAGGAGAAGGTTTGAAGTGATATTCTCTCCAAGGTGTTCAAGGGTTTTGTCAAAATCGTCAATACGGAGGACCAGCACAGCAAATTGGTCCTTCTCTTTAGCGAACGACTCAAAATTTTTCTGGAACTGTTTGGGTTCCGGCAAGTCCGGAAAAACCTCTTTCAGGGTGTTTGCTCCGACCAATTGATTTTCCACTCAGCCCCCCATGAGAATACTTTTGAATGTCGATGCAATGACTGCAATCTCTTCATCCTGGATGGTGCGCGCATCCATTACGAACAGGTCTTCTTCAATATATCCGATAACAGGTGGCATTGACTCTCGCATGAGGCGCTCTATGGCATTGGCAGAAAGCCCCTCTATTTTCACGCCTACGCATTTGGTGGGGAGTTCTTGAAGGGGGAGGGCGCCCCCGCCGACGCGGGATGAGGCCTTCATGATGACGGTTTCCAGCCGGGCGTCTCCTATCTTCTTCAATCGATTCCGCAGCCGCCTCGCCTTGTTGTCAATTATCTTTGGCGAAAGCGTGAGCATGCGCAGCGTGGGAATGGCCGAGACAGCCTTGGATTCATCCCGATAAAGGTGCAGCAAGGCTTCCAGTGCAGCCAGGGTCAGCTTATCGATTCTGAGGGCCCGGGTTAGGGGGTTCTTCTTTATCTGTTCGAGTACATCTTTTCTACCCAGAATGATTCCGGCCTGAGGTCCTCCGAGCATCTTGTCGCCGCTGAAGGTGAGCAGGTCAACGCCGGTTGCCACAGTCTCCTGGGCCGTGGGCTCTGCTGTGAGGCCGTATTTTGAAAAATCGACAAAGTTGCCGCTTCCCCAATCATACATGACAGGAAGGTGATACTTGGCCCCCAGGGCCACCAGATCCTCTAAAGGGACATCCGCCGTGAAGCCGAGTATGCTGTAATTGCTGGTGTGGACCTTGAGCAACAAGGCGGTTTCGTCACGGATCGCGTTTTCATAGTCCGGCAGATGGGTGCGGTTGGTCGTGCCGACTTCCACCAGCTTGGCACCGCTTCGGGCCATAACGTCCGGAATGCGGAATGAGCCGCCGATTTCGACCAGCTCCCCCCTTGAGACAATTACCTCTTTTCCCTTTGCCATCGTCTCCAGAGACAGGAAGACAGCTCCGGCGTTGTTATTCACCACCATGGCCGCCTCAGCACCTGTTATCTCGCATAAGATATCTTCCACGCAGCTGTACCTGGATCCGCGCGCCCCTTTTTCAAGGTCGAACTCGAGGTTTGAATACCTGCTCGAGATCTCAGCCACATGCTGTGCCACGCTTTCGGGAAGCAGGGAACGGCCCAGGTTGGTGTGAACGACCACGCCCGTGGCATTAATCACGCGCTTCAGGTTGAACTCCATGCTCTTGTCCGCTGCCTGTGAGATAAGCTGCAAGAGTTGATCGTCGTCAAACGTTGTTTCATCCAGGGTTTCATCGCCGGCGAGAATCCTTGTTCGAAGTTGGTCGAGGGTGGTGCGTATCGACCTGACCAACACGGTTCTAGGCACATCCTCCGACGGCTGTTTCTTGTCCCATACCTCAAGGACATGGTCAACGCCCGGCAGCTTGCGCAGCAGGCTCTGTTGCTTTTGCTTCAC
>JBEQLC010000014.1:0-15960 GCA_040326175.1 Desulfobacteria bacterium
GGGGCCTATCCTGGGTCGGGGCGTTATCTCATCTCAACAATTCTTTTAAGTGTAGAGAGATTTTTTACGCCACTGACCCTAGACTTCCCCTTTAGTCCCTTTATCGGCATATCTGAGAAAAACTTTAATCTTAATTGAGTGTAAACAAAATGAAGCAACATTGGATCATACTAAAATTAAACTACATTCTTAGCTCTATTTGGAATTTTGTATCTCTTCTATCAATGGAATAAAATCGTTCTTTTGGGTCTTCATTTTGTTTACCCTTCGGGAAAGTCTATGATACCCCATCTCCAGCGTTGTCAAGGGTTCGCAGTAGCTCACTACGGCTTCACCCTTGACGCCTTGGATCTGTGGCATCCTCGACTTTCGCTCAATTAAGGTGGTAGCAAAAACCATGTCTGTTAAAACGGCCTTCATTGAAGTGGCTGTCAGCCTGCCCGTTTTTAACACCTTCACATACGAGGTGCCAGAGTTGCTTCGTCCCTCGGCTTCGGTGGGAAAGCGGGTGCTGGCCCCTTTCAAGAGCATTCAGGTTACCGGGTATATCCTGGAGGTCCTTCAAACAACGGATCAGACAGGGACTAAGGAAATCCTGGACATTCTGGATGACATACCCATGTTTCCTTCCTCCATGGTACCATTTTTTGCATGGATCTCGGACTATTATCGTTGTCCCATTGGAGAAGTCATCAAGGGGGCGCTACCCGGCGGCCTGAACATCACCCATGTCGAAACCGTGAGCATGACAGATAAAGGACGTTCCATGCTCTCAGATCCGGCGCTGAAGTCGCTTGATCGGGCTGTGCTGGAAGCACTTGAGGAGAGAGATCCCTTTCGATTGCGCACACTTTACAAACAATGCAAAGAGGAACTCTCCCCAAGGGGGCTGGCCGCTTTGGAGCGGGCCGGCTGGATTACAAGGAAGCGAGAGCTCAAGCCAGGCAGAGTCCGGCCAAAGATGGAAAGATACACACTGGCCAAGGAGGAAAGGCCTTCTGCTGAGTCGCTTTCACAGGTTCGGCGCAATATCCTCAAGATCGTGGAAGATCACAATGAAGTTTCCTTGAAGGATCTAAATGCTCAGGTTCCATCGGCCGGACGACTTGTTAAGAAGATGGCCCAAGACGGCTTCTTGTCCGTGGTTGAAAGGTGTGTCTACCGTGACCCTTTTGGCGAACCGATAGCCCCTGACGCCGGCGGCCCCACTCTGACCAAGGACCAGACCCGCTGTGTGGAGACTCTGTTGCAGGGTCTCGGCAAGGGTTTTCAGACCTATCTTCTTGATGGCATCACTGGCAGCGGTAAAACAGAGGTCTACATGAGGGCTGTAGCAGCTGCACTTGAAAAGAACCAGGAGGCCCTCATACTGGTGCCTGAGATTGCGCTGATTTCCCAGACGGAACGGCTCTTTCGGGCACGCTTTGGTGAGTGCATCGCTCTGTTGCACAGCGGCCTGAGTCCAGGTGAGCGCTTTGACCAGTGGATGAGGATCCTGCGCAAAGAGGCCAAGGTCGCGATCGGAGCCAGGTCCGCAATCTTTGCCCCCTTTGAGAACTTGGGTCTGATCGTCGTGGATGAAGAACACGACGATTCCTACAAACAGGAAAGTAAACTTCGGTACCATGCCCGTGATCTGGCGGTCGTTCGAGCAAAGTTGCAGGGGGCTCTGGCAGTGCTCGGATCAGCCACCCCGTCGGTCGCGTCTTATTACAATGTGCACACCGGGAAGTTTCAAGGGCTGAATCTTCCGAAACGAATCGAAGACAGGCTTCTCCCAGAGGTTACGATTGTAGACCTGAGGGAACCGGAAGGGGGCCGTTATGCCAAGCCCTTCATTACAGTAGAACTGGAGGAGGCGATAGCCGAGACACTGGAACGCGGAGAACAGACCCTTCTTTTTCTGAACAGGCGAGGTTTTGCAAATTGCCCCACTTGTGCGGTTTGCGGAGTGCCTGTGCGCTGCAAGAACTGTGACATCACCATGACACTTCATCAGGAGGCCAACGCCCTGAAGTGCCACTACTGCGGGTACATACGGGCCCTGGCGGCCGGCTGTCACACCTGCGACAGTCCCAAAATCAAGCTGCTTGGCCTCGGGACAGAAAGAGTAGAGGCCAAGATCAAGGAGATCTTTCCGGAAGCCAAGGTGGCCCGTATGGACCGGGATACGACAGCCCGAAAGGGTGCCCTTGTCAAGATCCTGAAAGGCCTTAAGGAAGGTGCAATAGACATTCTCATAGGAACCCAGATGGTGGCTAAGGGGCACGATTATCCTAACATTACTCTGGTGGGTATTATTTGTGCCGACCTTTCACTCAATTTTCCCGACTTCCGGGCTGGGGAACGAACATTCCAGATCCTGGCTCAGGTGGCGGGGCGTGCAGGTCGAGGCACGCAACCCGGCCGGGTCATTTTGCAGACATATAACCCTGAACACTTCTGCATCTTGACTGCAAAGGACCAGGATTATGGGGCGTTTTATGATCATGAGATCCAATTTCGAAGGACCTTGAGGTACCCTCCATTCTCGCGCCTGATACACATTCTGGTTGCAGGAAAGGACAAGGAACGGACCGCCCTGTGTGCTCAGAATCTGGGAGAGGTCTGCCGGACCCTGCAATCAGAGAGTCGGACATACCGAGAGAATGTGAAATACCTCGGTCCGGTTGCTGCGCCTCTGCCCAGGCTGCAGAAACAATATCGGTGGCACATTCTTCTTAAAGGGCTGAAGCCTGGACCTTTACACAGCATGGCCCGAGCCCTTATGGACAGGGCGGAACGACCGATTTCAAAGGCCGGAGTCAAGGTGGTCGTTGATGTGGATCCAATAGATATGCTGTGATTGGCTCTATCCCCGCGCACGAAGTGCTGCCGCAAGGCAGAAGCATAGCCCTTCAAGGCGGGGAGGCTTCACAAAGGAGTACATAATTCCGTGAAAAGGAGGGATATATTGTGAGATTTGCCGTGATGAGCGACACCCACGACCATATCTGGAATGCAAGAAAAGCCCTGGAGTTCGTAAGGGAGAGGGGCGCTGAGGCTATCATTCACTGCGGGGATTTTGTTGCCCCGTTCATGCTAAAGGAGCTGGATCAGGCTGAGATTCCCGTGCATGGTGTTTTTGGTAACAATGATGGCGACCAGTACCTGTTAACCAAAATGGCTCTTACGGAATTTTCCAATATCACCCTGTACGGGCTTATGGGAGAGCTCAAGTTTGCCGATTTTGAGGTTGCCTTTACCCACTATCGGGCTGTGGCCGATGGTCTGGCGGCAAGCGGACGGTTCGATCTGGTATGCTTTGGACATTCGCACGAGGCATTTCTTGAGAAGACAGGAAAGACCGATTTACTGAACCCTGGAGAGGTCATGGGGAAAGATGGGTCCCCCGGATTCTATATGGTAGACACATTGGCAAAGGAGTATGAGCCGATTTCCCTTCTGTAATCTTGACGGCTTCTTAAAAAGTCCATCTGCGGCCCGACCAGTCGGGATTCATCCCTGCCCTGTTAAATTCTCGCTACGCGAGACGGCGAAGCCGATTTAACAGGGTGAATCGTTGCGACGTACCATCTGGTCGGTCTTACAATTACAGGCTAGCAATAACAGAACCCGTCTTTGAGGTGTCATAGCCACCCAACTGATGCACAATATCTTTGAATGAATCTGATCGAATGATTTCCAGCATCAACTGGATCTTTTCGTCCTCAAGAAACTCCTCTGGAATGACAAGGTCATATTCCTCGGTAACGATCGGAACAAAATCGAGATTCAGGGCCTTGGCCGCTGCATATATGCCAAGCCCGGAATCTGCTGAGCTGCTGAGCACACTTACCGCGACAGACATGTGGGTGAATTCCTCCTGCTCATACCCTTGGATGTTTTCTGGCTTGATGTCGAGTTGTGCAAGCCGATAGTCCAGAAGGACACGGGTGCCTGATCCGGCCTGCCTGTTTATGAAGGTGATGTCGTCTCTTGCCAGATCCTGGATCCCTTTGATCCCTTTTGGGTTTCCACGAGGTACAATCAGGCCTTGCTGGCGATAGACAAGGTTGACCAGCCGCACTCTCAGGTTTGGAAGGTATTGTTTGACATAGGAGATATTATAGGAACCCGTCTCCGTATCGAGGAGATGAGAGCCTGATGCATGACAGTATCCCTTGCCGAGAGCAATCAGTCCCCCCAGGCTCCCTACGTTGCTAGAGGACAGGCCGAAACGAAAATCCCGAACCCCCATCTGATTTGCCAAAATATCGAGGGTGTTGTCGTGGCTTCCAACGATTACCACGGTGTTTTCAATCTCTGCAACGTCCTTCAAGAGCTCGGCTTCCGCCGGCTCTCCTGCCTTGATCCCTTCCACATGACTCGGAATCCGGATAATCCCATCTGCCTCGGTCAGGGTGGTCACAGATCCTGCGCCCCTTGGAAGGGCAGAGGCCACGATCTTATCCTTCACCCGGCCGAGTTTGACCCGAACAAATTCTTCGATACCGAGCTTTGATGCCATCTTCCGAGTCGTTCTGACACTTATCTTGGGCCGTTGCGGCTCGCGTATGCCGAGCATTCTGCAGATGAGTGGCTGAACAAACTTTTCAAAGGCCATGATTGCTGACACCGTATAGCCTGGATTTCCGATCACAGGTTTATCGTCGATGATCCCTAACACGGTCGGCTTTCCGGGCATTATAGTAACTCCGTGTACCAGGACCTCACCAAGCTGAGCCATGACGGTTGCCGTATAATCCTCAGAGCCGGCAGAAGAACCTGCGCTTACCACTACAAGGTCAGTATCTCCGGCTACAGCCTTACGCACTGCACTGAGAATCTCTTCGAAGATATCGGGGACGATCGGGTGGGGCAGATATTTTCCGCCACACGCCTTGACCAAGGCGCCCAGGATGGCGGCATTGCTTTCAACCACCCGGCCCAGAGGAGGAGTGCCGGATGTTAAGTCTTGCTGATCAATGAGTTCTGAACCGGTTGGGATGATGAGAACACGGGGTTTTTGTTTTACCTTTACGTCAAAGACCCCGCCGTTCAGAAGGGCACCAATCTCATATGATGTAATCAGATGATTCTGAGGGAGGATGAGTTCGGTGGCCACGATATCCTCGCCCACTTTTCTTACGTATTGCCAGGGGTAGGCCGCGGATTCGATCTGGACAGTTTCCTCATTCACGACCACAACGTGTTCGATCATAATGACCGCATCTGTTCCCTCGGGCATCATTTGGCCGGTATTTATGTAAAGGGCATCCCTTCCTATGTTAAGTTCCTTTGGCCGGTCTACTGTAGTGCCGAAGGTATCTTCAGCCTTTACAGCGATTCCATCCATGGCCGCTGCATGATAGCCGGGGCAAGAGAATCTGGCAAATACCGGTTCTGCTGTGACCCGTCCAGCCGCCTCTGGAGCGGGAATAGTCTCCGACTGGAGGTATTGGTCAAATAGAAAACGACCAAAAAAGACCGTCTGTGCCTCCTCCAGGGATTTCATTTGGAGATAAATGTGTCTGCCGCTTCCCATAGGTCTCCTTGGTTCAAAATAATTTCTTAAACTCTTGGTCAGAAACCTTGGCAATTCGTTGCCTTATACGCTTGTAGTTCTTAAGGAGTTTCTTGGCGGTAGGGGTTAAGGCCGAGCCGCACTCCTTGCCGCCGCCCGGTTTTGTGACTAGAATCTTGGCCCCCATGCGTTCCTCTGTCGATTTGATCCGGCCCCAGAGGGCACGGTAAGACATCTTCAGCTCTTTGGCTGCTTTGTTCATCGAACCTAAACGATCGACCGCTTCGAGCATGTGTTCCCTGCCGCTCCCGAATATGACCTTCCCGTGGTCGTCTTCGATCCAGAGCTTTGTTCGAACTTTCATGGGGCTCTCCTTTCAACGGCTTGGGCTAAACTGAACGTGACTACTCAGGTTATGAGGTTCACGGTTCACCAGAACGGGGTTCAATGGTTCAGCGGTTCAGAGGTTAACCCAACCAACCGTTGAACTTTGAACCTGAGTAGTTACGACCATTTTTGAACATCAACAGAGTCTCGAGCCGCTTGACAGGGCAGCCCAAAATCTATTAGTTTTTGATTCGTAGGCCTTTGCTGCCAAGCAACATTTAAGCCTTATACCAGAAATTTTAACAGCTTACCATAGGATTCTGCGGCACATGGAACAGGTCAGGGCGGTGATTTTTGATTGCGATGGAGTGATGTTTGACTCGAGGAAGGCCAATGAGGCCTACTACAATCATATTCTGACTCAATTCGGAAAACCCCGGATGAACAGCAGGCAGTGTGACTACGTGCACATGAACACAGCAGAGCGCTCCGTAGCATACCTGTTCAGGAATGACCCGAAGTTGAAAGATGCCATCGCCTATTGGCGGGGGATGAGCTATTTGCCATTTATCCCTCAAATGGAGATGGAGCCGTACCTGAAACCCTTACTGGAGTATTTGCGTCCTGCTTACAAAACCGCCATATCCACCAACCGATCAGACACAATGGGTCCTGTCTTGGCTCACCACGGGCTGGAAGCATACTTTGACCTGGTGGTTTCGTGCCTGGATGTGAAACACCCCAAACCCAATCCCGAGTCACTCATCAAGATACTGGACCATTTTGGGCTAACCCTGCAGGAGGCCATTTATGTTGGGGATTCAGAGATCGATGAGTCGGCAGCAAGGGCCGCCGGAGTTCCCCTGGTGGCGTATAAGAACCCGACGCTTTCGGCTGCGTACCATGTGGCACACTTCAAAGAGTTGGAAGAACTTCTGGAGAGGAATTGACGATTACTCGTCTTCTGTATAAAGGACAGCCAAAATAACGGTTGTTTTGTCACCATGGCACCGAACCAGGTGCGGAATGGTGGAATCATAATAGATGCTGTCACCCGGGTACAGCACATCAGTATGGTCCTCCAGGATCACTTCCATAGCCCCCTCTAAGATGTAGATGAACTCCTGTCCCGCGTGCGCGGAGAGTTCCTTTCTTGCTTTGGAAGGGACGAGGGTCACCATAAAGGGTTCCATGTGGCGGTCTTTTTTGTCCGGCGCCAGAGACTCGTAAGTATAGCCGTACTGGTCCCCCTGGGCAGAGGTAAATCTGGAGATGACACGCCGCTCATCCTTGCGGACTACCGCAAAGGGCTTAACCTCACCGGTTGAGATGAATCTGCCGAGCTTCATGTCAAGTGCCTTTGCGATCTTTATCAAGGCACCCAACGGCGGGGAAACTTGATCTGTCTCTATTTGGTCAAGATACTCTGAACTCAGGCCGGTCCGCTGGGCAACATCTTCCAAGGTCAAGCCTTTCTCTTCCCGGACCCTGTGCACCCGCTGTCCTACAGAGGCTATTTCGTCTACCCCTTCAGCCTCATCAGGTGCAGCAACGGTCTTTTCTGCCCGCTCAGAGGAGAACTGACCGATATCTTCCAAGAAATCTTCATAAGCATCTGCCGACTTTTTATCACTCATGACAAGAACCTCTCTATTTTGGGCCTGAATCGAACTTGGCTCCGTTTTGCTCCACAACAAAAGTAAGCAGTAAGCAGTGGGCAGTACGCACAAAGGAGCAGGCAGTTTGCATAGTGCCTACTGCTTACTGCCTACTATCTGGATGCCGGAAAACAGGAGCTATTAAAAGGCGTATAATTTCAATGAGGTGTAGAAACTCCGTGGCGTTTCAGGACATGGCCTTTAGAAAGGCCTCCAGTCCCTTCATGCCATCCACATTGTAGACCTCATGCTCGTAAGTGTCAGGGATGATTTTGCGAAGCAGCCCGGTTAGCACCTTTTTAGGACCCACTTCGGCAAAAACCTCGACTTCTTCCTCCTGCATCCTGCACATTGAATCAAACCACCGAACCGGGCTGCACAACTGTCTTGCCATAATCTCCTTTATCCCATTTGGGTCTGATTCGTGGGTGGCAGTCACGTTAAACAGCACGGGCCGCTTTGGCTCGTCAAATGGAATTTCATCCAGAAACGCTCCAAAGTCTTCTTCAGCCCCTCGGATCAATTCGCTGTGCCATGCCCCGCTGACTCTCAGTGGAATCGCCCTGGCCCCTCGGGCTGTGGCCTCTTCAGAGGCGGATTCCACCGCATCAGGGGCCCCTGTTATGACGATCTGCTCGGCGGTATTGTGATTTGCCACGGCAACGACGCCTTTTTCCTGGGCGGCCTCAACAATCTCGCGAACATCATCAATATTGAGGCCCACAATGGCATGCATGGCCCCTTTGTATTTGGTGCTTTCGCGGTGCATCAGATGGCCCCGTTGGAACACCAGTCTGCAAGTATCCTCCGAGGTGATCACTCCGGCAGCCCTCAGGGCACAGTACTCTCCAAGGCTGTGGCCGGCAGCGAGGTCAGGCTGGGCACCCTCTTTTTCGAGGGCCGCAAGACAGGCCAGGTTCACCGCTGTCATTGCAGGTTGCAGGTTCACAGTGAGGGTCAGTTCTTCCATGGGGCCCTTGAAACAGAGGCTGGATATGTGTGTCTTGGTGATATCGTCAACCATGTCAAAAATCTCACGCACAAAATCATATTCCTGATAAAGGTCGAGTCCCATACCGACCGCCTGGGAACCTTGTCCAGGGAAGAGAAAGGCTGCTTTTTGCTTCAAACTCCGTCTCCGTTCGTTATCCGAAAATCGTCATTCCTTTTGCGATTCACGGTTATTTCGTTCATCTAGCTTAAAAAGCCTTCGGACAATGTCTATATAAAGAGACTTCTTATCTCTATGCCCGCTTTCCTTCAAAAAGACGGTGGGGTCATGAAGGATCTTCTTGACAAGGGCCGCTGTCAGACGGTCAATGGCCGCCTTATCGTCCTCGGAGGCTGATGTGAGGGAGGCAAAAGTCTTCTTCAGCTCTGCCTGCCGGATTTCCTCCACCTTTTCTCTGAGAGAAACTACGGTAGGCACTACGTCGAGGGATTGGAACCATCTTCGAAACTGGACCACCGCGCCATCCACAATCCGCTCTCCCCTACGTGCCTCCTGTTGCCGCTCCTCTATATTTCCCTGAATGGCCCCCTTGAGGTCATCAATGTCATAAACATAAACGTTTGTGATTCGATTGATTTCAGGCTCTATGTCCCGAGGTACTGCAATATCAATGAAAAAGAGGGGGCGATTCTTCCGGGCCCGCATAACGCCTTTGAAATCGGAACGGACCAGGATGTAGTTAGGGGCCCCCGTAGAGCTAATCACTATATCGACCTGTTTAAGATAGTCACGTACCTCTTCGAATCGAATGGCTGTTCCTTTAAACTTTTCGGCAATTTCGAGGCCTCGTTCAAAGGTGCGGTTGGCTACGTATATGGGCTCCGCCCGATTAGTCACGAGGTGCTCGACCGCCTGCTCAGCCATCTCACCAGCACCAATCAGCAACACCGATTTTCCTTCGAGTTCACCGAAGATCTTGCGGCCCAATTCCACGGCCGCATAGCTGATGGAAACCGCATGGTCACCAATGCCGGTCTCGGTCCGCACCCGTTTGGCCACGGAAAAGGACCGATGCATCAGCCGATTCAGGATAACGCCGCAACCTCTATGATCAGATGCCTCCTGGTAGGAATCTTTGATCTGCCCAAGTATCTGCGGCTCTCCCACCACCATGGAATCTAGGCTTGACGCTACGCGAAAGATATGGCGAACTGCCTCATCGCCTTCGTATATGTAAAGGGCGTGTTCAAAGGTGTCGCGAGGAGTCTTCTTGAACTCGGCAAGGAAATCCTTGATTGCTTCTGCTGCTTTGGGTGTGTCCTTTGTGGCTAAGAGAAATTCCACACGGTTGCACGTCGAGAAGAGAACAACTTCATCCACGTAAGGTTCTTGACGCATGGCCTCCAGCACCTTGGGGTTGTCTTCACTGGCAAAGGCCAGGCACTCCCGGACCTCTACGGGTGCTGTTTTATGATTAAGACCGATTATTACTATTTGGTTCTCTTCCAAAATGTCTCTAACCCGGTTAAACCGGAAACCCGACACGAAGTGCTGCTTCTTAAGCCGTCAGGCGCAACCTGGCGCTAACCACGAAATTCGAAACTCGAAACAAATCCGAAATGCAAAATTTCCAAATGTTCAAGACGATAATTCTTCTCTTAGATATGGGTTTTGCGTTTATGTCATTTGAATTTGGAAAATTTGGTCATTGTTTCGGATTAGCGCAGAGCTTCACTTCGTGCCGACATTCGATATTCGTATTTATTTTCTGCCAAAAAAAACACCAATCTCAGAATTAAGCGCCTGCCTCGATACTACAGGAATCTTCCTGTTGAGCTAACCTAAAGATTTACCCCAAAAAACGCAGGAAAAATGTAAAGATAAGTATTACAAATCCCACAATGGTCATAACGGCGGCCCGCCTTCCTTGCCACCCCACGGTCAGGCGTTCGTGTAGCAAGGCCGCATAGACCAGCCAGGTGATCCCCGCAAAAATCTCTTTGTGGTCCCAGCTCCAGAACCGACCATGGACCATCTGAGCATAAATGACGCCGGTAATGATCCCGCAGGTCAGCATGGGAAATCCCGTAATAAGGCATGAGTATCCCATGGAATCAAGCAGGTTCAGGGAAGGAAGCCGACGGAAGAAAAAACCGCGTTTCTTGTCCTTGATCGCCTTCTCTTGGATCAGATACAGGATGCTCACCAAGAAGGCTATGGCAAGGGCGGCAAGGCCTAAGATGAGGGTCCCAATATGAAACGTCCGCCACAGTCCCCTGAAGAGGGGGTCTAGTTCAACGTAAGGCCTTGGCAGGATGGACGCAATAACAACTGACAGCGTGGCCAGGGGTGCCACAAGGGCACCCAGAACCATCAGATTGAATTTTATCTGGAGTGCGAGAAAGACACCAACAGTAGCCCATCCAAAAGTGGAAAGGGTTTCATGAAGATCCTGAACCGGAATGTGTCCATTCTCCGAGTACTGCAAGGCAATGAAGCCCGTGTGGCATAAGAACCCTATCCAGAGTAAGGTGCTTGAAACCTTGTACACGGAACGCCTTTGAAACAGGACATAACCTTGATAACCCAATGAGCTTGCGATGTAACATGCTATTGTCAGAGTAAACAAAACGTTCATGGATAGTCCTCTCGAAAAGTGGTGGCTATGCCGAAGCAAGACTCCCAGAGAGTTCATCGACTCTCATCAACTCTTTCCAGGTATACCCATTGCCCAGGACATCTTTGAGAAGCGCGTCCACATCCCGGGTACGGTTCTCACGGATCATTTCCAGCAGCCCCTCGTCGAGCAGCAGCTCAAACACTCGCTTATGGGCCTCCGGACTCTTTGACTCGGACAGAAGCTTCTGGCGGATCGCCCCCATCAGGTTCAACAATAACGCATATTCCGGCCCGAATTCCTTTTCCAGGTTCTGGCGTATCCTCCTTGCCACAGCCGGACTCTTGTTTGAAGTGGAAATGGCAATCAACAGGTCACCCTGGCGGGCAATAGCCGGAAGGACAAAGTTGCACGCGGCCGGGCGATCGGCAATATTGCAGAGTAGTTCCCGCTCTGCAGCATCCTTGCTGATCTTTTCATTTACCTCCTCGTTGTCAGTTGCTCCAATCACCAGAAACTTGCCCTCCATGTCAGAGGGTTCATACTCCCTGGTCTTCAGACTAATGCTTCGCTCTGAGGCCAAGGCCTGAAGCGCCTCGGTTGCATCGGTGGTTACCACGGTGACAAGGGCCCCGCATTCAAGTAGGGTTTTGACTTTACGTTCACCCACGCCACCGCCTCCAACAACAAGACATTCCCTGTTTTGTACGTCCAGGTTTATAGGGTAGTAGCGCATTACAACCGCCCGTCTATTTCGTTCTTGATAAATACCATGACAGTCCACGACAGCTCAAGGGGCCTCTTGCAGCGGGCCACCCCCACAAAGATTCGAATAAGCTGCGCCAGGGGAATCGGCCGGGAAACCGGCTTGACCCGTCCCGCCTTGATCGCCTGGATAATGGCATCGGGAGTCTTTTTCGCCTCAACCAGCGAATAGGCCAGCCCAAATTGGCTCAATACGTGAGCATCCGAAGTTCCAACAACCGGGAGCTGATGCGTTCGGGCAAATTGAACCGCCTGCCTGTTGAAATTTATCTGTCGGGTATAAAAATGGCAATATTCGACGGCATCAAAGAGGTGCGGCATGGCTTCAAGGTGTCCGTTCAGGGACGTAGGTCCCGGGTAGTACGGGTGGGGCGCAATAACCAAATTGTTTTCAGCCTTTTGTCTCAGGATGTCTTCGAAGCTGTTATAGGAGCCATCTTTGAAGGGCATATTGATCAGCAGGATGTGTCTCCCCCCGATGCCGGCCTCAACACCCGGGATCAACACAATACCCCGTGCAGCCGCATACGACTTGAGCTCGGGGCTGTACGTCAGCGTATCGTGATTGGTTATGGCTATGGCATCAAAACCTCTTAGCGCGGCTTCATCAATCAGCTGATAGGCCGAGTACGAGATCTGGTCTTCCTGATCTTCCCTGGTGTGGATGTGAAGGTCAACCTTTAAAGGCTTCATGTTCATGATCCAAAGGAACCGACTACAAAAACAATGGCACATGATTGTACAAAGATGTAAACCTATATTATATATCAAAAAGTCCAAAAATCAACCGAAGATTCCCTGTCATGGTTTTGTTGGGACTGTGCGGAGCTTCAAAACGGCGTGTAATGTTGAAGGTGAGCACAGTTCCTGCGGAAAAAGGATTGACTGAAAAGGGGCAAGGTGTTACTCAAAAAATTTGGGAGGCGGTGTAGCTCAGTCGGTTAGAGCATGCGGCTCATATCCGCAGTGTCCGGGGTTCAAGTCCCTGCACCGCCACCAATCATTTCATGAACCACGTCACCGTTCCAACCTAGCCAGCCTGCTTGCCTTTATACCCACCAGCCTTGTTGGTTGACCAAAATCGAGCTGAGAAGTTTGACACGATCTCTAATATCGTTTAGACATCTATTGTATTATAGTGAAGGCTCTTTTTTCGTAACTACTCTGGTTCAAAGTTCCAAGGTTCACGGTTCGGCCTGCCCTGGTGCGACGTAACGTGTGATTCAACACGGTTCTTCTGGGCACTACAACCAAGGATTCTATGAAAAGGACTGATAAACCAGGTCTGGGCCAGGGGTTAGAGAGTGATGAAGAGTCCTAATTAGGTTCAAAGTTCAACGGTTGGTTGGGTTAACCTCTGAACCACTGAACCATTGAACCCCGTTCTGGTGAACCGTGAACCTGATAACCTGAGTAGTTACCTTTTTTCTAAAACAGGTGCAATCAATGACATCTCTCAGCATATCTGAAAGCCCGTTCCGGCACTCTTCAAACCGCCCGTCAGTTCATGTTACGGGCGGGGACGGGCCCTATGACAACACCTATGCAGCGCTGGCGCAGGTCGATCTTTCACCTGCCCGCAGGAAACGAGTATTGCTCAAACCCAATATCGGTCGGGTTGCTCCTCCTGAAGCAGGCATAACCACACACCCGCAGGTCGTGGCTGCTGCCATCGATGCATTCAGGGAAGCCGGGGCCGATGTAGCTGTTGGGGAAAGTCCCATATTGGGCGTCAAGACGGAGGAAGCCTTTGACGCCGCAGGTATTACATTGATCGCACGTGAGCGCGATTGCCTCCTTATAGACATGGATGCCCGCCGCTTCGTCGAGGTGCCGATTCCCGACGGTGTTGCTATCAATTCTCTTAAGGTCTGCCCGGAAGCACTTGAATATGATATTGTCGTGTCAATGCCGGTTATGAAGATGCACATGCACACCGGCGTCACACTCGCTCTCAAGAACATGAAGGGGTGTCTCTGGCGGCGCAACAAGGTTCATCTGCATATGTTGCCGCCAGTCGAGGGGCATGATGAAAAGCCAATCGACATAGCCATTGCTGATATGTCCTCAGTGCTCCGCCCCCATCTTTCTATCATTGACGGCACCGTGGGTATGGAAGGGCTGGGTCCTAGTGCCGGCCAGGCCAAGCCTCTTAATGTAATAGTTGTGGGCGTTGATGTTTTTGCAGCAGACGCCATAGCATGCAAGCTGATGGGTACGACGGCCGCAGAGATCCCGCATTTGAGAATCGGCGCAGAGCGCGGCTACGGCGTCATCGATCTTGACTCTATTGCGGTCACACCTGATAACTGGCACGACTGGAGTTCTCCGTTCACTCCCCCACCTGAAAATCTCTCTATCGAGTTCCCGAATGTAGATGTTTTGGACAAGAACTCATGTAGCGCTTGCGTGTCGACCCTCTTTTTGCTCCTGAAACATTACAGAGATCGCCTTTTCGACTATTTTCCTTCAGATACCAATCTATGCATTGCAATCGGCAAGGGCCACGAGGAAGTGCCGGAGGGCACACTCTGTATCGGTAATTGCACGGCCCTCCACCGAGACATCGGGATCTTCATTCCAGGGTGTCCCCCGGTCAGCAGTGAAATCCTCACCGTGGTTTCGGGCAAACCGTCTGTTGACAGTAAGGATGGTCACATTGAAACATCGGACACAGAGGCGAGCCACACACCGGACGAATCCAAAGAATAGTAGGACTAGTTTCCAACACTTCGCAATTTGATCGTGATTTCCACTCAACAAAAGGGGGGCCAACAATGGCAGGTTCCCTTAACAGATCCATATTCAAGCCTCTTCTTCCCCCCTCTCTCCTACCTTTCCAAGGATTCATCTACACCACGGGTAAAACATAGGTTTAGGGGCTAAACCTGTATTCGGTGCAATTGGCATTCTATTTGCAGTAACCCAATCCAAATCTAATTCTGTCAAAAAGGAGCCCATTTTCGCCTAACTCACAGACCTTCACCAGCAAAACAATGGGCCCCCATTTCTTACTAAAGAAAGTAAAAGCATTGCCAGTGTTGGCACAGCTTCTTTGGTGACAACTTCTGTCAAAAAGTTGACGCAAAAAGACTGAAGGCATCATTTCTATGTCAGATAAGACGTTAAAGATAGATCACAGCGAAAAGCGTTTTGGTGTAACTGCTGTAAAACAGGGAATGATCACGCGAGATCAGCTTTTCGAGGCGTTGAAGACACAAGTCGAAGATAATATAGAGAAGGGAACCCACAGACGCATCGGAGAGATTCTGTACCAACAAGGCGCCATGACATTGGCACAAATCGGTGAAGTGCTTACGGCCCTTGGTGTCATTGAAGGCGTGTTTGGACCAAGAAGTTGAACCCTGGCGAGCTTGATCTGACCAATAACCCACTAAAAGGAGGTTAGTCATGGGCAGCGTATCTTTGATGATTACTTTGTTCCTTTTGTTGATGGTTCTGGCAATACAGTTCCAGATGCGCCAAATGAACCACAAGATTGATGAACTCTTAAGCCGTGATTGACAGTTCTATGTGACGGGGAAGCAAAGGCCTCACACCCGGTCACAGGGTCCGCGCCTGTGGATACTGGTTTGCCGAACGACCGCGCCTGGTGCGTGGACGGTTGTCTATGCCCTGAGCTGCGTGTGACGGATCATGATCATCCACCCTGAACCGCACAAGCCAGCCCATTCCCCGTCCCGACGTGTCCTGACGTATCGGGGGATCATATCGAGAATGCAGGGAGCTTCAGATCTGGCAGTACCCGCTTACCTCTTCGTTTTAGCCATCACCTCCACCGAAATCTTGACCGGCGCTCGCTCCCCGCGCACGAAGTGCTGCCGTAAGGCAGAACGCCCGTCCTTCAGGACGGGGAAGCTTCACAAAACTTGATATATACATTGGAGATCTTTAACAAAAGCGTGGAGTTGGCGATCATTGATAGCGGTGAGCAATCATAAGGAATTCTCTTCTTCGAATATCCCATATAATGCAAAGGCATCAATCATCTCGCCCCGACCTGAGCCCTTTTTCATTGAGCTGCCGGCCCCGTTTCGATATGTATGGAGAATCATAAGATTTCACCGAAACCCGGTTGATTGTTTAACCACTCGCTGCAGCGAACGCGGTGAAG
>JBEQLC010000150.1:0-4939 GCA_040326175.1 Desulfobacteria bacterium
AAGCGAAAGGGAGAAACAATTTGCCAGACATGTCTTTAATGAGGCAAAGGATTCCCAGTATTCGATTGATGATTTTGCAGTGCAGTTTTACCAGATTAGCGGCGGGCAGCCCACAGTACTCGTTTCATTCCTGGATCTCCTTTTCCGGATAGCCGCAGCAGACAAGCAGTTTCATCCTGCTGAAGAATCAGCGCTGAAGAGGATTAAAGACATCTTTCACATCAGCGACCAACAGTTCAACAGCATCAAGGCAGTTTATTTGAAAGATGTTGATGATGGGTATTACAAGGCCTTAAACTGCACGCCCGAGAGCTCAGACCAGGAAATCAAAGCGAGTTATAAGAAGCTCGTCAAGGAGTTTCATCCTGACATGATTGTGTCCAAGGGTCTTCCCGAAGAATTCACAGAGTTTGCCACAAAGCGATTTCGCGAAATCCAGGAAGCCTACGAGAAAGTCAAACAGGAACGTAGCTTGTAAAGCACAAGCAGTTAACTGTGAAGTACCCGGAGTGAATTCGCGAATGATCCCCATGCTCTCCAAAACCCGCTTCATAGCTGGGTGCCACTGTCCCTTACGGCTGTGGTATCTTTGCTATAACCGTGAGTTAGCCTCTGAGGTGTCTGCTGCACAGCAGGCTGTCTTTGACACCGGCCATGAAGTGGGAAGGCTGGCTACTCACCTTTATTCAGGTGGCGTTCTAATTGAGGAGGATCATCTTCAGCATGAGAAGGCTGTGCAGACTACGCTGTCAGTCATTGAGGACAAGAATGTGCCGGCCATCTACGAGGCTGCTTTTGTATATAACGATATCCGGGTTCGGGTGGACATCCTGGATAGATGCGATGACGGAACCTGGAATCTCATCGAAGTCAAATCATCCACATCAGTTAAAGCAACTCATTTACCGGACGTTGCGGTCCAGTACTACGTTTTGAAAGGCTCGGGTTTGACCATTGAAAGGTGCGGGATCTTGCACCTCAATAATCAGTATGTGTACGATGGTAATGATCTTAAGATAGAGTCTCTTTTTTCCTTCTCTGAACTGACAAAACAGGTCAGCGCTCTTGAAGACAAGATTCCTTCAATGATTGCAGAGTTGAAGCAAATGCTGTCGGGTACGGTCCCGCCTGACATACTGCCGTCTCGAATGTGCAATAATCCCTATGGGTGTGAGTTCTGGGCGCACTGTAGCAGGGAAAAACCAGAGTTTTGGGTTATGAAACTTTTTGGGATAACCCAAAAAAAGATAGATGAACTGGCAGAGTTAGATATTGAAGATATTCGCGATATCCCCGGTTCGTTCCCACTGACAAAGGTTCAAGAGCGCATCAGGGATTGTGTGGTAAACAATGAAGACTACACCGCCCCAGAGCTTGCAACTGAACTGAATGATGTGGAATATCCTGTTCACTTTCTGGATTTCGAGACAGTCAGTCCGGCGATTCCTCGCTATGCCGATACTCGGACATATCAAGCGCTTCCCTTTCAATGGTCCGACCACGTCGTTTATCATGATGAACAAATTGAGCACCGGGAATATCTTTGCCTTGAAGACAAAGACCCCAGGGAAGAGTTTTCGAGAACCCTACTTGAGGCACTGGGTAACGAAAGGACCATTTTTGTCTATACCAACTATGAAAAGAAAGTCATTAGTGAACTGGCCGAATTCTTCCCCGAGTACCGTGACCGCCTGCTGGCAACCTTAAAACGCTTCAAGGATTTGCATGCCCTGGTCAAGAAGCACGTATACCAGCCTGAATTCCACGGGTCGTTTTCCCTTAAATCCATACTTCCGGCACTTGTTCCATCTATGCGTTATGAAGACCTGGCGATTCAGGACGGCAGACATGCATCTGTAGAATACCTGCGAATGCTTGATGATAGTACCGCTCCGGAGGAAAGGGAAAAGATAAGGCAAGCCCTGCTGGGCTACTGCGGCTGTGATACCTTGGGGATGGTTAAAATCCGCGAGGAACTGCTCAGACGACGAGCGTAATGAAACAAGAGGGCGAATCTAAGCGCCTGATCGTGCCTTCTTGAGCATGGCTATGGGTTTGGCCATGTCCAAAATGTGGGTGTGAATCGTCTCTAACGTGTCTCCGGGAATACCCATCATGAGATGACACTGGTCCACGGCTGATTTCAGGCGGCATCCCAGGCCCAGAAAGGTTACATTGGGCACTCCCTTCAGCAGGGGCAACGCCGTGATATCCGAACAGCCACCCAAGGCCCCTCCGGACTGCGGCAGATTCATGCTTCCCCCCTTTTCATAATTCACTGCGTAGAGAAGCCACATGACCTGTTCGCTGTCCGCCGTAAAGACCACTACCTCAGGCCTTTCCCGGAAGGCGGGTAGGGGGGCGACAAAGACAGCCTGGGTTCTACCCTTGTCTAAATAAGTGGATTTGAGGATAGTTTCAGCAGAAGCCTCTTCTGTGCCGAAAAGTCCCACACCGTATTTTTCCAGCACCCCGTCGTCCAGGAGTGCCTCCATCTCTTTTTCAAACCCCAGAACCGAGGTTCCTAGTTTACAACCCATTTGCTCCTTCTTGAGAAAAAGCGATTTACCTTCACCCGCCAATACCAGGGCCTGGCAATAGCTTTTGAAATTACCTTCAGTGAACGGGACATCTGCCGGCAGGAGGTCTGCTTCCATATAGAGCTTCACCCCCACGGGTTTATATTTAAGTTCCAGGCTCTTAACCAAGTCATCAGAAACGCTCTGGAAGTTGCTCATTGGACACCTCGTCGCTTGTTGTTTTTTTTCGTTGATTGGGGCCTTTTAACATAAATCTCTTGCACGGGCAACAGTCCGTTTATTCGCCTTCGCCCGAATACCCTGCAGCTTCCTGCGGGGAGCTTCATTAATGATCATATTCGTTGACACTCAGATTTCATTCTTGTTACGTTCAAAATACAAGTTTGGACGAAAAGATAAGAAGGACGAAGGAACGGCGTCCAATGTATAGTTTTTTCATGAAGGGGGTTGTCACGTCATGGACAAGATAAAGCTGGTTATCGTGGGAGGTGTTGCCGCAGGAGCTTCGGCTGCGGCCAAGGCTCGGCGATGCAATGAGGATGCGGAGATTATCATGTTTGAAAAGGGGCACGATATCTCCTATGCGACCTGTGGGCTCCCTTACTATCTTTCCGGCACAATACCCAAAAGGGACCGGCTGCTGATTACCGATGGGCGGTTTTTTAAACAGCGGTTCAACGTGGATGTCATGACCCGTCATGAAGTGCTCGCCATCGATCGACAGGCACAGAAGGTTACCGTGAGGGACCTTGCCACAGGCAATAATAGGGAAGAACCATATGACAAACTCGTGCTCGCCATGGGTGCTTCGGCCATTGTCCCGCCTCTGCCAGGCGTGGAACTTCCTTTTGTCTTCACCTTGAAGACCCTGGAGGATACCGATCGTATTTTTACTTACCTGAGAGATAAGAATCCTGAGACTGCTGCTGTGGTTGGAGGGGGTCTTATCGGCATGGAAGCCGTCGAAAACCTTGCTCAGAGGGGATGCAAAGTCTCCGTGGTGGAGTTCATGCCCCAAGTGCTCACCTTTCTAGACCGGGAAATAGCAGAACTGGTGCACCAGCACTTAAAGTACAAGGGAGTCAACGTCCACGTCTCAGAAAAGGTGACTAGCATTGAAGAAAGAGATGGTAGAGGATGGATACAAACCGACAAGGGTAGGGAGGTGCCGGCCGATTTAGTGATTATGTCTGTCGGGATCAAACCCAACACGAAACTGGCCCAGGATGCTGGTTTGCGCATAGGGCCGAGTGGAGGCATTGCAGTAGACGAATTCATGCAGACCAGTGATTCTAACATCTTTGCTGCCGGCGACTGCGTGGAAAGTATGAACATAGTAACCGGAAAACCTACACTTATCCCCATGGGATCTGCTGCCAACAAGGAAGGACGCGCCGCAGGAGCCAACGCCATGGGGCGACAAATTGCTGTCAAGGGTTTTACGGGCACCGTGATCGTAAAGGTCTTTGACTTGGCTGTCGCGAAAACCGGTCTATCAGAACAGGAGGCCGTTTCTGAAGGTCTTTCACCGCTTGTCACTTATGTACTTTCTGGAGACCATGCCGGATATTACCCTGACGCCAAAGAGCTTCGGATCAAGACCGTTGCCGACCGATCCACTAAGCGTCTTCTCGGGGCTCAAGTAATCGGAGCAAAGGGAGTTGACAAAAGGATCGATGTGATGGCAACGGCCATTTACAATCGCATGGCCTTGGATGATCTCCTGCAACTGGACCTAGCCTATGCCCCACCTTATTCTTCTGCCAGAGACCCGGTTGTTGTTGCGGGGGCTCTTGGGCAGAACTTCTATGCAGGAGACTGGATTCCCGTGACACCCGCCGAGCTGCACCAAAAAATGGAAAGAGGAGATAATTTCATCCTAATAGATACACGGACTCAGCGGGAGCTGAAAAAGAGGGGAGTCATTCCAGGAGCTGTTCATATACCCATTGATGACCTCAGGGATAGGATCAGCGAGCTGGACCCGGAAAAAGAGACAATCCTTTGCTGTGGAGTTGGACTGCGGGCGTATGTGGGAAACCGTCTTCTCGCCATGAAGGGTTTCAAGGATGTAAAGACGCTCACCGGCGGCATTAATAGCTGGACCTATCCGAAGGAACGATACCCGATCTAGCCCCCCATTTTGGGCCTTTCCTGTCCCAATGCCTTCCGGACTGCGGGGATTTTCGATTAAGACGTATGGTATTATTAAGGTAAGAAGATAAATTGTGGAGGGTAGGGGATTTACACGACAGGATTCAGGATGTTTGGTACGCCTGGCAGGATTCGAACCTGCGACCTACGGATTAGAAGGCCAAGGCACTGAAAAATTTAAGAAACATGGCAATCCGATTTATATAAATGTTGCCAATATGACCCCAATTCCCAGGAAATTTTGT
>JBEQLC010000151.1:0-4938 GCA_040326175.1 Desulfobacteria bacterium
ATGACCTTCTTGGCTCCGGCTGTTCGGTGGGCAGCGGCGGCCAACCCACTTACGAAGAGACCGGTGCTCTCTATAACGATATCCACGCCCACATGGTTCCAGGGAATTTCGGCGGGGTCAAGCACGGCAAAATTCTTGATAGCTTTTCCGTTTATTATAATATTGTCTTTCTTGACTTCCACCTTCCCGTCGAAACGGCCGTAGTTAGAATCGTACCTGAACAGATGGGCGTTGGTCTCCACATCAGAGATATCGTTAATAGCCACGACCTGAAGGGTCTTGGGATGTCTTTCGAGGACCGCCTTCAGAACTTGGCGACCGATACGTCCGAAACCGTTTATACCGAGGCGAACCATGTCTCCTCCTTTAACTAATTATCGTCTAGACGGTACTGGTGAGCTACGATCAGTTCATAATTGGTATGCAACGCTTCATGCAGCCTGGCATTTTCCAGGGCTATGGCGCTCAGGTTCGCAACCGCCTCTATAAACTTGATTTCCTGCTCGCCGAATTCAAGGAGTTCAGTGGAATAAAATTTCAACACACCAATGGCCTTATTGCCGACCATAAGTGGAACGGCAAAGACTGACCTCACCCCCTCTGCTTTGGCCCATCGCTTGAAATCCTTATCAGTCCGTGCATCCCTGCAATGTATGGTCTTGCCTTTCAGGACCTCCCGGTCTGAACCGCTCTCTTTCACCAAAATCTGGTCCTCACAAATACAACCCTTGGACAGTCCGTGGACTGCCCCAAAGAGAAGCTTGTCCCTTCGCGGGTCCAGAAGGCTAAGAGAGCAGGCTTTCACATCCATGGCCTTTGTCAGAGACTTAACGATTTCTTCTAAGACGCGACATGAATCCAATGAAGCGTTGATAACCCGGGCCACGTCATAAAGCGCGGCAAAATAGTCTTTTTCTTTGCACTCCATAACTCACCTCTTACCCTTTGCGCAATTTCCCAACATGCCTGGTTCCACAGATAGGGCAAAGAACATCAATCTCTTCTTCGCATGCAAACTCTTCGCGGAACTTATCCGGGCCCAGGAATATGATGTCACCATAACCGCATTCCGGACATTCCGCCTCTACCGTATATTTCCCCTTGGATCTCTTCCCCTCAAAATCGATCATTCATAACCTGTCCGGTTTTCTCGCGTGGGGTTTGATTGCCCGGGAGAGACACAGTCGGCCCCACAATGGTTGGAGTCCGAAGAGAGGCGGTCTCGCTCACTTCGAATGATGTACTCCTTGGAGCTTTTCCAGTTCTCTGACGAGCACTTCGAGCCTCGGCCTCTCGTTGATATCGTGCACGTCGATATAACGAATGATACCGCCTTTATCGATAACAAAGAGCGCTCTTTCTGAGGCCCCATCTGAGCGCAGAACCCCGTATCTGTCGGCCGTTGCCCCGTGGGGCCAGAAGTCAGACAGCACTGGGAACCAGAGCTTGCTGCCATGGGTCACCATTTGATTGGTCCATGCAAACAGGGTGGGAATGTTGTCAACCGTGATGCCCAGAAGGACAGCATCGTTGGCATCAAAAATGTCCTTCACAATATTGTACCCGGGCCACTGATCAGAGCAGACGGGCGTCCATGCTGCAGGGACAAAGGAGAGGACCACATTCTTCTTTCCCAGGTACTGGCCGAGAGAAACCTCTTTTCCTGAAACGGCTGGAAGAGTGAAGTCAGGCGCGCGGTCCCCCACCTTTACCTTCAGCTCGCTGTCCGTGGGCTTCAGAAGTCCTGGATTGTAAATGTTGCCTTTAAACGCCGCGGAACCCCCGTAGGGACCGCCGTAGGCACCATGGCTCAAGCAAAAAAACAGAGTTAGTCCCAATATCGAAATGAGAGTTACGTTATTTTTCATGGATACCTCCTATTTCAATCCAGACGACTTGAGCATCAACTGCAAGAAGTCATCGGCCTTTTTGAAGCCACCAAGCTCTGAATAGAAGACTTCATGAGTTCCGTCATCCTTGATTTTGATACCTATGAAGTATGGGGTCCTAACCTCTCCAATACTCTTATGGATCGAAAAACGCCCATCCGGAAAAAGGGGAAACGGGACCTCGTAGTTCTTTCGGAATATTTCAACTTCGAACGGACTATTGCCTGCTCCGATACCTATCAGCTTGACCCTGCCTTTCACCTCTGGGTTCTTCTCCATAAGTTGATACAGTTCGTTCACCCGGAACGCTTCCCGCTGACAATGAGGTCAGTACATGCTGAAAATTTGAATAATTACCGCCTTGGCCTTGATCTGCGGTATTTGAAACAGGCCCTCGCCCGAGAGGCCCAGGTAACTTCTATGCAATGGGTTACCAGGCGCGGGAAGGTTTATTTCCGGCAGCACACCCCCTTTTTTTGGCGGTGACAGGGCCCACACAAAACCAGAATGGAATATCAAAACAAAGACGGCAATGGCTACAAACCGGTGAATGGAGATTCTTTTCATGACTTCCCCCTTACTCTGTTCCTGGATATGAAAGACCGCGACGGCATTTGCCTGCGCACCTTACTCCTTTGCTTCTAGTTTAAACTCCAACCAATCCGCCATTTCTTGGACGTTCTTGGACATGTACCATCGACCGTTGGCAAAAGCACCATAGTCAGCCCCCATCATGGCAGAGGCATATCGGGTCGTGTTGGCAAAGAAGAGCCATTGTTCTACCCACTTCTTCTCAATAGCCTCATTGAAGATGCTGTCCGCCTGGGCAAGTCCTTTGGCCGCCCCTTTCTCCCAGGCAGAAAGGAGTATCTTTGTGGCGGTCAGGGTCATTGCGTCGGTTGTCTTGATGGTGTTCTCGAATCGCGCAAAGTGCCCATTCACCCACCCATTGCTGTGACAGGCAAGGCAGACCTGCTGCATGGCCTTTTCCCTCTTATCCTGCTCCTCTGCGTTAATAAGGTATTTGGCGACCGGTTCTCCGGTCAGTTCTGTCGGCAAAGGCAATCCGGCTTTGTTTCTGATCACCGTGGTATCCGGAGATTCTGGATGAGGATGGGCATAAATCAACCCCAATATCCTCCAGGAGAGTCGATCATTCATCTGGTGGGTCCGTTCCGCTACAACCTTGCCTTCTTCAGAGACCACGAGACTCACGTGGCAGGCTGCGCACGTGGGTGCCGTGAAATCTTTTCCCACGGTCCAGGGGACGGCCTTGAAATTCCATTTCTTGCCGAGAGCAGAATATATGTTCCCGTGTTTACTCACTTTGTAGACCTGATATCCCGGGACATCTGGTCCCTTATGACATTCTGAGCAGGTGGAAGGTTTCCTGGCCATTTCAATGGAGAACTGGTGTCGCGCATGGCAAGGTGTACAGGAGCCCTTGCTCCCGTCCGGATTGATTCGTCCAACACCATGATTAGGCCAGCCAGTAAGAACGGGCAATGTCAGCTCGCCTTTGGTCGTGTTTCTGGTTTCCGTACCTTTGACCTCAACGACTGTGCCATGGCAGTAAAAACAGGCATCAGCACGTGTTTCTTCATCGGGTGGCTCGAAAGATAGCTTCATATCCGAAAAGGACTGAGTGCCAATAGCTGAGTTGACCAGCCCTAGGTAAACAGAATTATTCTTTAGGTTTCCGTATGCGTGCGACATAAGATTCTTGCCATACTGGGCCACCTCGACGGGATGACAGGTAGCGCAATCCTCGGGCGTCACCACGACATGGACCTTGTAGCCATAATGCTCAAAGGTATCCTGATGCTTGTCGGCGTTCATGGTATGACACTCGGCACAACCGACAACGACACGGGCCAGTCTGTCCGGGACTGTCTCGAAGGAAACCCGCCGCTTTCTTAAGATCATACTTCTGGCCGCCTTTGGCGTAACTCTAGCCATGCGACCTTTCTGCCAGCCTGCCACAATCCCGGGGTTTACGGACGAGTGACATTCAACACAAATCTTGGTCTCGTCACTGATTCGTCCGCTGGCCCCAAAGGTCACCTGAGTGCAAAGAAATACCATTAACACGGCAAATACATATTTTTTCATGGCATACCCATCCTATCTTACGTCCCTGCTTTCGTTTTATACATATCCTTCCAAGATTTTTTTGAGCGTCTCCTGATCCACATCCCGTCCAACCAAGGGGCCCTGATCAAGGACGGGAAATTGCTCGTCAAAGGATGGCCGTTCATTCCGGTATATGATTCCGATCGGGATCTCGTCTCCCCACTGACGAGCCACCTTCATCGCTTTCTCCCAGTCCGTGGTGTCGTGTGTCGGAGGCAAGGGTTTGCATCGATCCTTGTACCACGCAAAGGTGTTGACCTTGTTGAAAGAGACACACGGCTGCAGCACGTCAACGAGAGCGAGGCCGCGATGGGCTATCCCCTGCTGGATTAACTCCGATAGATGATCGATCGAGCCGGCAAAACCACGGGCCACAAAACCGGCCTGCATGGCAACGGCCACTGCAATTGGGTTAAAAGGCGCAGAGATTACCCCCTCCGGCTGGGCCTTTGTCACAAAGCCCTCCTGAGTGGTGGGGCTAGCCTGCCCTTTGGTAAGTCCATACACTTGATTGTCGTGAACTAACAGCGTCACGTCGATGTTGCGGCGTATAGCTGCCAGAAAGTGGTTTCCCCCTTCTCCGTAGTTACAACCGTCCCCGCTCTCCACGATGACGGTCAGCTTTGGGTTGGCCAGTTTGGCGCCGGTGGCCACGGGAAGTGACCGCCCATGAAGGCCGTTGAAGAGATTGGCATTCAAGTAATGGGGCGATTTAGCGGCCTGACCGATCCCGGAGACAAAGAGTACCTCATGGGGTTTTAGGTGGCTCGCCACCAATGCCTGCTTGACCGCCTTGAGAATAGAGAAATTTCCACAGCCCGGGCACCAGGCTGTTTCGTAGTCTCCATAATCTTCAATGGTGACCATTTTATCCTCGCTATCGACTCCTGTCATCAGCCCAAACCCCTGAGGATTG
>JBEQLC010000152.1:0-4933 GCA_040326175.1 Desulfobacteria bacterium
TGACCCCATAGTTTACATCCCCAACCTGATCGGGTCCCTTGCGGAATCGTCCCAGGCGACCCACACTTAATGGGTATCAGGGTCACCGTGTATGAAGGATTGGAAGTCGATCCCTCCTTCTTGATCCTGTATCAGGCCGTGCTCCTTCATATCGCCATACCAGTTCTCAAGTGCCTTTTTCATCCAGGCCATATTGCCTTTCCAAGTAGGACACAGATGTTTTATCCAGAGTTCGATCTCCTTGCTGGACACCTCCCGCTTTGGGATCATGATTTCAGCAATTCTGACCAGCATCTCAGCGAGTCTGTCGTCAATGACATTTTGGGGGTAGGAACAGTGGGCTTTACCCAAGCAATCCGTATAGAATCCGAGCTGTTTGAGTTTGTTCAAGAGAAACGGGTGTTCCGCATCGGGGTCAAACAGTGGCTGCAACTCCTCTAACCTCCTTGCCCCCTGAGCAACGAGTTGGGGAAGGAGCCAGTTTACGGTCTTCTTGGTGTGGGAACGGTAGTCTCGCCAAGATTGTGCCCGCTCCTTGGCACTTCTGGCCAGGGCCAGTCCTCTCAGAATGCTGGCCTTACCAGATTCTTCAAGGGACAGAATGGCAAGACAAGCTGCGCTTGGAATCCGCCCGTTTTTCAACAGGAGATTTGCATCATCAACGAGACGTTTTGCATTGCGGCCTGCTACGTTCATCAATTCGGCAATTTGGGGAGGAGTGAGTTTGCCTTTATATTGGTCAAGCTTCTTCATAGACACCTGAGCGCCCTAAAAGGCTTCAAGGGGTCAGTCAGTGAGGAAAAGAGGGACGTCCATCAATAAGTATCTGAATACAGGATCTGAGTTATTTACTTATTTACGGATGTTCCCATTGTTTCAAATTCAATCTTATCACATATCCAATATGTATGTTGGGGGTGTGTCAGTGATCTTCTTGCAGGTGTTTTACAAGATGCCCCAGTTCAGGGAAGATGAGTTCTTTGCATGCAAGCTTACAGGCCTTGAGGCTGCCCGGAATGGAAAAGACCAGGGTTTGATCTACCACGCCGGCCGTGGCCCGGGAGAGAAGAGCGGAGGAGTCAATTTCCTCATAACTCAACTGGGCAAAAAGAGGGCCAAAGGCAGAAAGCTCTTTCGTAAACATGGGTCGGATTGCTTCGATAGTTACGTCAGAAGGACTGACCCCCGTGCCGCCGGTCACCAGGATGGCATGAGGGGTATGCTCGTAAATGATTGTTCGAATCGTGTCCTCAATGACATCCTTGTCGTCCGGGATCACATCGTGAAAGACCACTTGGTGCTTCTTTCCGGCCTGCTTTTTGATCCAGTGTCCGCTCTTGTCATCAACAAGGCTGCGGGTGGTCGATACAGTCAGAATAGCGAGTATCAATGATTTTGGGACGGCTGTTTTGTGGGCCTTCGTGCTCATGACAAATCCAATATGAGGTCTTTTGAGGTGTTACAGTTGTTTCGTGTAGTGTGCGAATATCTTGTTGTCAAGGAGAAAAGCTGTTAGTGGATGTTGACAAAGCCGAGGGGCGGCTATATTTAAATGAACATGTGTTGAGAGATTCATCGTTTTCCGATCAAAGTATTTCAGAACCTAAGGTCATCGTTGAAATTGCGTTGTGACCACAACTCGGGACTCAACAAAGATGAAAGAGACCAAGAAGAAGGGCTGGCTGAAACGGTTTTTTGAGCGTTTGGCCAAAGCCAACCAGGAAAGTGGTGGCAGACCACCATCTTGTTGAAAAGCCAAGGCTGCACGTGCCGGTCGGCACTAAAGCATTGCGGAATCGGTAATAAATCAATCTTGGATTTGCAGTGTCAGTTCACTTAGGCGCTCCGATATTGACCAATGACTATTGGTTATTGAAAGACCCAATATTCAATCATCAATCGTCAATCCTCAGTGGCCAATGATTGGCGACTGAGAAATTATGGGTTGTCCTATGTCCTCAACCACAGGCGTAGTCTGCCACGATCTATACAAAGAACATCTTGCTGGTTTCCCCCACGTTGAAAGCCCGGAGCGTCTTCAAGTCATCTATGACATGCTTGATGCGGCGGACATGGCAGGAAAGTTCGTAAGCATCTTACCGCGTCCTGCCACCCATGACGAACTGGCCTGGATCCACAGTCGTTCCCATATTGAAAGGGTGGCCGCCACGGACGGCAAGTCCCACGCATCGCTTGATCCTGATACCCAGACCACGCCCCTTTCGTATCAGGCTGCCAAAATGGCAGTGGGCGGTCTGTTTTCCCTGGTCGATAAAATTCTTGACGGTACTGTGAAGAACGGTTTTGCTCTGGTCAGGCCTCCAGGACATCATGCGGAAGAGGACCGGGCCATGGGGTTTTGTCTTTTCAATAATGTGGCCATAGGTGCCCGCTATGCCATGAAGACATATGGGATAGAGAGGATCCTGATCCTGGACTGGGATCTTCACCACGGTAATGCAACTCAGAAGAGCTTTTATGAAGATCCGGATGTTCTCTATTTTTCCACCCACCAGTATCCCCATTATCCCGGGACCGGAAGTCTGGGGGAAGTCGGCACCGGGGAAGGCGTGGGGTTTACCGTCAACATTCCACTGTTTCCAGGCTACGGGGACGACGACTTCTTCAAGATTATCGAACAGATCCTCTATCCAATAGGGAGTGCCTTCAAACCCGAACTGATCTTTGTGTCTGCTGGATTTGACACTTACGTGGAAGATCCTCTGGGAGGTATGCGGGTTACACCGAAGGGTTACGCAGCCATGACACGCCTGATGATGGACTTTGCCAAGACATACGCTTCCGAAAGATTGGCTATGACCTTAGAAGGAGGTTATCATCTTGAAGGACTCAGAGAATCGGTAAGGGCTGTCTTAAAGGAACTCGTCGGGGACAGTGTCTTGACGGCTGAAGACTTGAAGGACTTTGAAAAAGGGGCTGTACCCCCCATCGTCCAAGAGGTGATACAAGTTCAGAAAGACTACTGGCCGTTGTTGTAGACTTTGCAGCTGAAAGCTGAAAGTTCACGCGCGCTCTTTCAGCCTTGAGCTTTGAGCTATCATTTTGCCCAGAGGCTTCTCACCTTTCCAGGAATGCTCACCAACCCGTTGGGGAGAAAGATCATAATCACCAGGATGATAAGCCCGTAAATCATGCCCTCGGCTTCTTCAAAATAGTGCAACCACTCATAATTTAGAAACGTAATTAGCACAGCACCCACAACGGCCCCCCAAAGGCTGTGCATTCCACCCAGTATGATCATAATCAAGAGCTTGATGGAAACAAAGAGGTCAAAGCTGGCAGGACTGAGGAAGTTAAGATAGTGGGCATAAAGACTTCCGGCAACTGAGGCCAACGCCGCCGAATAGACAAAGACAACAATCTTGTATTTGGATACGTTTACCCCCATGGCGCCGGCTGCCAGTTCGCTTCCGTGTATTGATCGCATGGCCCGCCCTATTCTGGAGCGAATGATATTCAGGCTGAGAAGTAATGTCACAAGCACAAAACTCCACACAAGGTAATAGTACTTGGCGATCGAATCAAGGGGATGCCCCATCACAGACAAACCCGGGATGAATGCAAGCCCATCAGGGCCTCCTGTCAACTCCACATTCTCATTGAAGACAATGGTGACGATTATGCAAAAGGCCAGGGTCGCCATGGCCAGATAGTGTCCTCTAAGTTTCAAAGAGGGGGCGCCTACCACGAAGGCTACGATAGCACAGACCCCCATGCCAATTAGAATGCACAACCAGGGGTTGACCCCGTACCTGGTAGTCATGACCCCGGATACATAGGCACCAATGCCGAAGAATGAGGCATGTCCCAGCGAGATTTGGCCTGCATAGCCCATCAGGAGGCAGAGAGCTATAGTAAGGATGCAGTAAATCCCCACAAAGACCATAACATCCATGTAATGGCCAAGAAATTCGACATGCCCGGCAAGCCAAGGTAGCAAAAGAAGGCCCAAACCGAACCCTATTAGATGTAAGCTGTTCTTACTTTTCTTCACTGGTAAATCTCTACCCGTTTCAAAGCTGATTCCGGATGAACTGCTACAGTCGAAGATTCCCTGCAGCTTGCTGCAGGGAGCTTCAATCCTACAAGCTCAGAACTTCCTTATCTTACTGATCTCTGCACTGCCAAACAGGCCGCTAGGTTTGAGAAACAGGACAAAAAGCAGAACCAAAAGGGCAAAGGCGTCCTTATATCCGGACGAGATGAGACCCGCTCCCAGCGACTCTATAAGGCCAATGATCAGACCTCCCATAACGGCCCCGTAAAAACTCCCCATGCCTCCCAGGACACAGGCCGCGAATCCCTTGACTGCCAGCATGGCCCCGCGATCATACTCCATAAGAGAGATAGGGGTGATGACGATACCTCCCACGGCGCCGATGGCTGCACTCATGGCAAAGGAGACAAGGATCATATACTTCACATTGATACCGACCAAGCTAGATGCGTTCGGGTTGACCGCGCACGCCCGCAAGGCCTTTCCAAGGATTGTGCGATCAAAGAAAAGGGTCAGGGTAATCACCACCGCTACCAAGAAGCCGACTACCCACAAGCTCTGGGGCAGGATGACGGCTCCCAAAAAGTTGATAGGGTCTCGACCGGTAAAGGGCGGCAGATCAAAGGGGTCCTTTCCCCATATGAACATGGCTGCCCCTTTAATAAAGAAAGCAGCTCCAATAGTGGCTATTATCATCGAGAGGACCGAGGGCTCTCGAATGGGCCTGATGACCAGACGGTCTAAAAGGACGCCGACGACCGTGACAACCATGATCGTGAGCGGAAGGGAAATCACCACGGGTATGTTCAGGGTGACTCGAAACAAAACCATGACCAAACCGCCAAGCATTACGAATTCGCCCTGTGCAAAATTGATGGCTTCGGTAACATTGTAGATAACATTAAACCCGATAGC
>JBEQLC010000153.1:0-4928 GCA_040326175.1 Desulfobacteria bacterium
CTTGGCGGCGTTACGGGTCGGCTCAAAATGCTCACATACTACCGTGTATGCTGCGCTTTTTCGGCGCCCCGCGTTTGCTGAGAACCTTTATCTTATGGATAGATCCGAAGTCCCGCCGTCAGGCGGGGCCCTGAACCCTGATCCACTTTTTTGAGATGGCTTGAAGTGTCGTGTGTTTGCTGGGTGCGGGGATGGACTTCAGCAAACATTTGTGCGGGTAGAGGGTGAAGGATACGCCCCGGAAAGGTTCGAACTATGGTGGAAATCTCAATAGTTTAGAGGAATAGCATGGCAAAACCCAAAGTTTACGTGACGCGGATGATTCCTGAGGCAGGTATCGAGGTGCTCAAAGCAAAGTGTGATGTGGAGGTGAATCCGGAAGATAGACCCCTGGCCCGGGCAGAGCTTCTCGAGAATGTCCGGGGGCGGCAAGGTGTAATCGGCCTTCTCAGCGACAGGATCGACAGCGAGTTCTTTGATGCGGCTCAAGAGATCAAGGGATATGCAAACTATGCCGTGGGATTCGACAATATAGACGTCGGTGAGGCGACTAGGCGCAAAGTGCCTGTATCCAACACCCCGGACGTTCTCACAGATGCGACAGCGGAGATGGCCTGGGCGCTCCTTTTTGCCGTGGCGCGGAGGGTGGTCGAGTCCGATCAGGTGATGCGTTCCGGAGACTGGAGCGGTTGGGGGCCCCTGCAGTTCATAGGGGGTGATGTCACGGGTAAGACGCTCGGGATCCTAGGCGCGGGACGCATAGGGACCGCAATGGCCCTTATGTCCAAGGGATTCAAGATGAAGGTGTTGTATACGGATTCCTCTCCTCAGAAGACCAACCTGGTTCTTGAAGAGGAGCTTGGAGCGAGAAAGGTGGGCCTTGAGGAGCTTTTTGAGGAATCGGACTTTATCAGCATTCATGTGCCCCTTCGACCGGAGACGCGCCATCTCTTTAATGCCGCTTCGTTCAAGAAAATGAAGAAGACGGCCTACCTGATCAATACGGCCAGGGGACCTGTTATTAACGAAGCCGATCTGGTGGAAGCACTCAGAGACAAAGAGATCGCCGGGGCAGCCCTGGACGTCTACGAGTTCGAACCCAGGATGGCTGAAGGCCTGGCCGCTTTGGACAACGTTGTGACAGCAGCACACACAGGTTCGGCCACCACGTCAGCGCGAAAGAACATGTCTGTTCTGGCAGCGCAGAATCTCCTGGCCATGCTCAGCGGCGAACGGCCGCCCACTTGTCTCAATCCCGAGATATATGAATAGGCGCAAGGCGTGAGGCGCAGGGCGTCGTTCGACCACGAGGCTCTCGACGTGCAAAGAAGATAAAGGAGTAGGCGTGGCCCCCGAGCCTCTTATGGAACAGCAGATAGAGTTTCCTGGTCCGGCTGGTCTCCTTGAAGGCCGCCTGGGAAATGAATCGGCAGCCAAAAATGGTGCTGTAATAGCGCTGCACCCTCATCCGCTCTACGGCGGAAGCATGAATAACAACGTGGTAGAAACCATAGTTCGATCTGGCCAAAGCTCTGGACTGTTAACCCTGCGTTTCAACTTTCGGGGGGTGGGCAGGAGCGAAGGTGACTACTCCGACGGAACCGGCGAGGAAGACGACGTCGGTGCCGCCCTGGATTTCCTTGAACAGAGTTTCGATATTGGAACCAGAGTTATTGTGGGCTATTCCTTTGGTGCAGCAGTGGCCTTGGCATACTGCCACAGGCCGGAGCACCGTGCGGACGATCTTTTGCTTGTATCACCACCGCCTTTTCTATTGTCAATGGGTCTCTCTCTGGAGGCCACCGTGGTAAGAAAAATCATTGTGGGTGAACAGGACGAAATCGCTCCGCCCCAGGAAATCAAGGCAAGGGTCTCTGCCACGAGAGTCAAAGAACTGATAGAGATAATACCGGGAGCCGATCACTTCTTCTGGGGCAGGGAAAAGGAACTGGAAGACCGTCTGAAACAGGTTATAGCTGATAGCGCATAGCTCAAAAGAAATAGCTCATAGCTCACTGCTCACAGCGAAAAGCACAGTGTGCAAATAGCTCATTGGTGATAGCTCGTAATAGAGGTTTTGAAGTGGAAGGAAAACCCTATTGGATTGCCATAGGCGACCTTCATGACGACGTGTCGCAGATAGGTAGTGTTCCCGGTATTGCAGAGGCCCAGGGGGTTCTTATCTCAGGGGATATCACAAACTATGGAAACCGGGCCCTTGCAGAGAGGCTTTTAGGGGAGATCGAGCGTTTCAATCCCACAATCTTTGCCCAGATCGGGAATATGGATACACCAGACGTAGAAGAATACCTTGAACAGAGGGGATTCAATACGCATGCGAGGGTCACGGACCTGGGTTTCAATGTTGGCCTCGTCGGGGTCGGCTATTCCACGCCGACGCCCTTTGGAACGCCTTCCGAGGTCAGCGACGCCCAGATTCAGGCCTGGCTAGAACAGGCCATGGAACAAGCCCCTGATTTTGAACATCTGATCCTCATGGCCCACAATGCACCCTATGGTACCGGGATCGACCGCGTCGGTTTCGGCCAGTCCGTTGGCAGCAGGGCAGTGAGGGAGTTCATAGAAAGACACCAGCCCGACGTTTGTATTGGTGGCCATATTCACGAGTCCAAAGGGGTCGATTCGATAGGGAAAACGCAGATCGTCAATACCGGGCTTTTTATTGCTGGCGGATATGTTTTGATTCGCCTGGTTGACGGCAAGCTTGAAGCCGAACTCCGGCAGACATGAAGTAGGCAAAAACAGGGGTAAGCCCTTTACAGGCTGTTGCCCAGATCCCTTTTCGCCTTGTCTAGAGCGGTTCTCAAGAATATGTTCCGTTTGCGGCAAGCTTCTAAGCTGTCAAGGGGCATCCCTTTTTGAACTGCAACAGCGAGCGCATTCCCCGCAGGTTCTGCCTGACGGCAGTGCTTCGCGGGCTGCGGGGAGCTTCATTAGCAGAAAACGTCTTAATGACCGCTCAAAGGAATTCCTGATTGGGCAACAACCTGTTTACATTGGACGAGAAGCGGTGAAAAGTGATGGATATTCTCAAATATCTGAATCAAGAATGCGTGCCAGCCTTGGGGTGCACTGAACCGGCCTCTATTGCGTACGCCGGCATGACAGCAGCCAAGCAGATCACTGGTGCCCCCAGCAGCCTGACTTTGATTGTTGATCCAGGGATATACAAGAACTGCCACGCAGTAGGAATACCACACAGCGGCCACAAGATCGGCATCAAGTGGGCAGCAGCGATCGGGTGCTTCCTGAAGAATAGTAGGTCCAAACTGGAATGTTTCAGGGAAATAGACCAAGAGGTCCTTAAAAAAGCCTCAAAACTGATCGACTCAGGTGAGATTAAGATCAAGATAGACAAGACCAGGGATAACCTGTTTATTGATTTTGAATTAACCGATGGAAAAGATACTGGACGATGTATTATTGAAGAGACCCACACAAACGTCGCACTGGTCAGCAAAAACGGGGAAATTGTGGTTAAAACCGAGGTGGACCCCGAGGCCCGGAAAGAGATGTCAGCAAGAAGCTGGGCTGCTTCTATGCCCACGCCTGAATTGTTGGAGGTGGTGAGGGATCTGAATCAAGAGGCAAGGTCAAAGGTTAGGAATGGCTCAGAACTGAATCTCAAGATCGCTGAACATGGCCTGACTCTTTTTCCTAAATCGTTTGTGAAGATGACCGAGGCTGATCTAATGACCAGGGCCGCGGGCCTAGTCTGTGCCGGCGTCTATGCCCGCATGTGGGGAGAAGACTTTCCGGTAATGGCGGTGGCTGGTTCCGGCAACAAGGGAATAGTCTGTTCAGTCCCCCTCACGGTCCTGGAGAAGGAATGGGGTCTGGATGCCGGAAAGGTAGAGGAGGCCCTGGCGCTGGCAATGCTCTTTACCTCAAAGACGACCGAAGAGCTGGGGACGCTATCCGCTGTCTGTGGATGTGCTAATGCTGCGGGCATCGGCCTGGCCTGTGCCCTGGTTTACCTCCAGGAAGGTGGCGAAAAAGAGACATCCTTTGCCATCAATAATATGGTAGGTAACGTCACTGGAATGATCTGTGACGGTGCCAAGATCGGCTGTGCGCTCAAGACCATGACATCAGTGGATGCTGCGTTCAGAGCCACGGCCCTGGCCATGAGCGGAATCGGAATCCCCTTCAGCGATGGCATAGTCGGCCAGACCGGCACCGAATCGCTTGCCAATCTGGGGAAGATTGCCAGGGATGGAATGATACAGACCGATGACGAGATCCTCAAGATAATGGAGGCAAAGCATTAAGAGAGGGGTTACATCACAGGTAATACCGCAAAGCGCATGGCGCACAGGGAACGGCGTAAGGCGAAAGGCGCAAGGCATAGGGCGCAAAGAAAGCAGCTGATAGCTGACAGCGCAAAGAATATACACTCGATACTCAGGGAAAAGGGAGAGTCACATTACAGTCCGAGGAATTAGATGTTAGATTTCTTGAAAGGCTTCAATTTGAAGTTTGTTTTCAGTCTGGTTATACTTGGCTCCTTTTGTTGCGGCCTCGGGATGATTGCACAGGCAATATATGAGAGGAGGCAAGGTAACAGGCTCGGGACAGATCTTTGGATAGGTGTAGGGTTGGCTCTGTTTGGCCTTGGCTTGTGGTTTGTTGCGGATCATTTGGGTTACAAGGATTTGTGAAAAGAGAGGGGTCTTGGCTTTGCATCAGAATATCCGGCGAGCAATGGAATCCTTTTGCTTGTTCATTCCTTAGCCACCGGTTTGAGTGAAAATGAGTAGAAAAAAGGTCAGGTCAAAGATGAGAGGCTTCATCTTATGAAGATAACGCGGCGGGACTTCATAAAGAGCTCAATCATCCTGGGTGGCTCGCTCCTTTTCCCTCACAGACTTCTCTATGCTGCGAAAGAGGGAGAGCAATGGTATCCT
>JBEQLC010000154.1:0-4926 GCA_040326175.1 Desulfobacteria bacterium
ACTTACTCGCTGGCCGAAACGTTTGACGTGGGACGTGATACCGGTACCCAGGTCTCTGATCTGTACAACGGGATCTTCAAGTTTAATAGAAAACTTGACAGGGTCATCTTCACGGTATCGGATGAGAGCACTGTGCCGCCGCGTAAATTGCCGGCCATGTATTACTAATGGCAGTTCAGGATCGGGCCTGTACGAGTCCGATTTGGTATACGCCATAGGAAAGGAGAATATCGAATATCGAACTATGACACGCAACACTGGAAGGAACTAAAGGTGGCCAGTTCTGTGCAGAGCGTCACGGGACTGGCCACGGTTGTTTGTTGAGACAGGCGTGGATACGAGTTTGCAATCTTCAAGAGTATGATTTCACAGGAAGAAGCCGACGCAAGATTCAAGATAAGAAGAAATAATCGTATTCCTCACCAAATAAAAGATTGGCCAGGGCAAACCCTGAAATATTCCAGGCCGTGAATTCTCGCGACTTTGTAAAGGAATCCTGAGATGGCACGTCGGCCTGTTAGAATGTCTCCTCAGCCAACCAGCTATTTCTTTTCATCCTCCAAACCCCTCTGAATGGCTTGCAGTAATTCGTGCCCCATGCGTTGGTTCGGGTGCTTTTCTATCATTTGTTTTGCCATACTCTCCGCCTTCTCGAACTGTCCCCTTTTGATATGGTGATCAGCCAGCGCGTAAAGATAATCCATGTTGTCAGGGGCCAGGTCCAGAGCTGCCTGCAATGCCGCTTCCGCTGCTCCATCCCGCCTCAGGTGTTGCAGGACCAATCCCAGGTTATACTGAATACGGGGTCGCTCCGGCATGCCTTCTGCCGCTCTCTTTAAGAATACAGCTGCTTCTACATATTGCTTCATCTCCGCCAGCAGGAGCCCCAGAGAATAGGCAGCGTCATACAGTTCGGGATGAGCTCCCACAACCTCACGAAGCAAGACTTCCGCTCGCTCGTTTTCTCCTCTCTGGTTGTACAACATGGCAAGGTTCACCTTGGCGGGGTAAAACAGATCATCAATCTTGATAGCAGCCTCGTAATTCCGGATGGCATCTTCAGGTCGGTTCAGTGCAGCATAGAGATTACCCAAATTGTAACGCCCAAAAGCAAAGTCCGCCGAGTAGGTCATGGATTCTTCGAACTCGCCCAGAGTGGACTCGAAGACCTGGCGTTGCTCTGGCGTTAGCAGTTTGGTGGGCTCTCCGGCCAACTTTTGTGCAGCTTCAATGCGAACAGCCTTTACGGGATCGTAGAGGAGGGGCCCGATCACGTCCGCCAACGCTTTGTCGTCGTTAAGATTCAGGCTGTCGACAGCGGTTCGACGGATCAGCGCTTCATCATCCATCAAAGCAAGCTGGAATGCCTCTGTCGTGTCTTTTCCGGGAAATGCAGCGAGAAGGGACAGAGCCGTGGCCCGAACGATCACGGGATAGAGTGGGTCTCCAGCCAGCCGTATCAATTCGTTTCGGGCCTCGGGGAGCCTTTTTCGTCCGGCCTCGATAACGGTCCCATAATGGGGCCTGCGGCCAGGACCGTACCATTTGGTCATCGACTCATCCGACCATTTGTCGGTTTTGTCCAGGTGACAGCGGTTACATGCATTGGGGGTGCCCAGTTTCATGCTGAGATCGGGGCGCGGAATGCGAATACTGTGGTCCGGCCGATAGTCAATGACCATATACTGACGGCCAGGCATATGGCACTGAACACAATCGGCTCCGGTGCCAACCTCAAAGAGCACCTTGCCGTCAGAAGATTTGACTGGTTCGCCTTTTTCTCCCTTCTTCTTATGAAAGTGGTGCCTCTTAGTATCGTACTCACCGGCCCGATGGCACTGAAGACAGAGATCGTTCCCCTCCTTCAGGAGTTTTACGCTGTGCACATCGTGGCAGTCGTTACAGCGAACGTCTCGATGATACATCTTGCTCTGTGTAAATGATCCGTAAACATAAACCTCTTCCAGGATCTGCCCATCTGTGAAATAGAGGCTTTCGGCAAGAAGTGAAGGTAGCAAGCTGTCAAGCAGATCAGGTTCTGCATGGGTGTAGTCGCCCAATGCCGCGCGACGGGAATGACAGGGTGCGCATAGCTCAACCAGGCTCCTTGAGCCAAGTTCAGACGTCTTCACCACCAGTTCGTAGTTTTCAACTTGCGGCCGGGCCATGTCCGGCAACTCGGCCCATTCTGCATGGCGCGACCCTGGACCATGACAGGCCTCGCAACCCACGTCAATGTCCGACCAGGTCGTCTGATATGTATCCGTGTCAGGACTGTAGTTCTTTTTCAGATTGGTGGAGTGACATTCCGCGCACATGCCGTTCCAGTTCTGGCCGGCATTGGTCCAGTAAAGCCAGTCTTCGAAATCAGGGGGGGAATCAGGAACAAGATGATACCATTTCTTTTCTCTTACATCCCAGGCAATAGGAAGGCACTGCCGCCGGCCGCCGGGAAAGGGGACAAGATACTGCTGTAAGGGGTACCAGCCAAAGGTGTGGGTGATTTCGAATTCACCCATTTCGCCGCCCGGCCCCTGGGTGAAAACATAGTAGCGACCGTCTTTACGGTAGAATCGTGAAGTGACACCATGCACCTCAAAGACCGTGTTTCCAAAATCCCCTAAGACCGTCTTCTCGTCCGCCACATCCATGGCATGGTCGTGGTGGGAATCGAGCCATTTGTCATATTCGTTTTTGTGGCAGTCCCGACATTTCTTGCTGCCCAGGAATTCGGCTTGTTGCGCAGGGATGGTATCTCTTTGGGGACCAATGACGGTGACCTTTAGAATATACAAAGGTATCGACAGGATAATGATGATGGTCGCAATGATTCCGGTAGTTTTCCAACCTGTCATGCGTAGCTCATTGGCTATTTGCTAATTGCCGCGTGGATGGTGATCGATGCTCAGAAGTATTACTGATAACTAATCACTGCTAAGCTTTTTTAGGATACACCAACGCTTCTTTTCGAAATTCACTCCTCTTGATTGGCCGCTTGGTGTTCACCTTCACAACATTGTTTTCAATTGAAACAGCGTACGCATCCAGCGGCCGGGGAGCCGGGGGGCTAATAACTTTCCCTCGAACGTCGTAGGCCGACCCGTGGCACGGGCAGGCGAATTTCTTCTCCTTGTCCACCCAGGGGACAGTACACCCTAAATGCGTGCATTTGCGGGAGAGTGCCAAAAACCCACCATCCTCTAGACGGCAGAGATAAAACTTGCCCCTGACAAAAGCCGTAACAGAATCAGGCAAGAATTTCTCGACCGCTCCAGCCTCAACAACGGTTCCGGCATCGTCTGATCCCCGCGGTTTGCCCGGTCGAAGATATGTCAAGACAAGGACGACCAACTCTATCAGGGCAATGGCACCCAACCCAAGCCACAGCTTGCCCAAAAACTTCCTGCGAGAAGTTTCGGATTGATCGGTTTTCTGTTTTTTCATGTTCTCTTCATTCTCACTCTACAGGGTCTATGGATAGGAGTCACGGCCACGCAAGCTTCATGGCTGTTCCGCGAAACCAGATTCCGGTGACCGTCAGGATGACGAATGCCGTCAAGAAGAAAACGAAAACCATCTGGACAGTCTCCTCTTTACTAGCACCGTACCTCCGCTTCATCATGGAGTAAAAACCCCAGACGCCGGCAAGGATGAAGGCAAGTGGGATCACACCGTTGCTGAGGAGAGATGGAATGCCGGGTATCCAGGCCACAAAATCAATCACGTATTCGTCCAGTAGAATTCCTATTGGCGTAGCTATGAGGCCAGTAACGGCGCCTGTGAGGGCCATTCGCCGCCCCTTGGATGAGACAAACCACACACCTGGAGTCGTCTCCGGATAACGCACATATGGAATACTCACGAGGGCAAATATAATGAGAAAAGGGATGACAAAAAGGGCAAACAGGGGATGAAAGTGGAGCAGCATCTCCTGAAACCCCATGAAATACCATGGGGCCTTGGTCGGATTAGGGCTTAGTCCTGGATTGGCCTTGGCCTCCAGGGGAGCATTAAGAACGACAGATAAAACCAGAATGCTGGCAATGAGAACAAGGGCCACCACGACCTCACGCAGGATCAGGTTAGGAATCGTGGGAACTGTCTCACCGCGGGAAGGGGAATCCTCATCAGGTCCTCGGGGCATAACCAACCCGCCAGCTTTCCGCACGCGCCAGAAGTGAAACGCCATGAGAATGATGACACAGCCCGGAAGGATCGCGGTGTGGATCGCATAGAAATTGGATAAGGTCGCGGGTCCAATCTCCGTGCCACCACGTATCCAATGTTGTATTTTGGCGCCCACAAATGGCATATACTCCAGCATTCCCGTGCAAATCGTGATTGCCCAGTAGGCAAGCTGATCCCAGGGGAGAAGATAGCCCGTGAAATTTGAAAGCAGAACAGTTACAAACAGGCTGAGACCGAAAATCCAGTTAAACTGACGGGGAGGGTGAAAGGCACCCGTGAAAAAGACCCGCAGGAAATGCAGAAAGACAACGACTAATAGCAAATTAGCGCTCCAGTGGTGGATATTTCGGATCAGCTGGCCGAACAAAACTTCATTTTGCAGCTGGACAATGGAATCATAAGCCCTCCCCGGAAAGGGCTCGTACGCAAATTTGAGAAGGAGTCCAGTCCCCATCAGCATGAAGACCAGGACCACGGCCATGCCGCCAAGGCCCCATGTAAGCGTGAACCTCAGGGTGCGTTCTGGAACAATTCGCGGCCGGAAGTGAAGGATTAGGGTGTTGAAGAAATGCCTGTAGCCTCGACGCTTCTCCGGTTGCCTCGCCATTCCCGGGAATATGGAGTAGCCGATACGCCGAAACAGGCTGAGCTGTTCTGCTACTGGATCATTCTGCTGCGCTGCTTTCATAGATGTGCAGACCTACTGCGTCCTGACGAATACGACGTCAAAGGTTTGGG
>JBEQLC010000155.1:0-4898 GCA_040326175.1 Desulfobacteria bacterium
GTGATACAGCTTTACCCTTGTGCCCTCCCCATGGCTGCCCCTGTTACTATGGTATTGATTTTTCAACCAGGGGGGGAATTGATTTGCCTGCCAGCACACGGTGGAAGAGGTTGAAGAATTTATTGGTCTGGACAGCCTGTGCTATTTGAGCCTTTCCGGTATGCTTGAGGCCACAAAACTTGAACAAAATGGCTTTTGTTTGGCCTGTTTTGATGGTAAATACCCTATCCAGCCAGAAGAAGGGTTCTCCAAGCTATGTCTTGAGTAACCCCCTTTCTCTTGTCATTTTTCATTGAGTAACTTCGCATAATAATGAGGGATTAAAGGCGATGCCTGAATTCACTTTTCAAGGCGCAAAGAAGATAGTGTTTGGAGAGGGAGCCATCAACAAAGTGGCAGATGAGATCCACGCTTTAGAGGGAAAAAAGGTCTTGCTGGTTCAGGACCAGGGCCTTACCCTGCGTCGAACCGGATGGCCTTTCAAGAGAAATGGAGAGGGTGAGAATCTGGGTTATCCGGCCGATGGTCTACCGAAGTCAGAAGCGATCTTTGACAGGCTGCTCGTCTATCAGATTCCGGTGAAAATGGGCGATGAGTGCCTTGAGACCATCATTGCGGCCATTCGAAAAGCGGCCGACATTGCACTCTGAGTAGTAGAAAGATGGGAACCAATATTCTTTGGCTAAGGCTTGTTCGAGAAATAATAAAACCACTCAGCATTACAAAGCGATTTTATCATGAAAATAGCAGCCATTATTCCGTGTAGATATGCTTCCACAAGGTTTGAGGGTAAGCCACTAACGCTGATTCTCGGCAAACCCATGATCCAGTGGGTATGTGAAAAAGCCCAGCAGGCCGAAGTTATGACAGATGTGGTGGTTGCCACAGATGACGAAAGGATCTACGAATGCGTGAAGGGATTTGGTGGCCGGGCGCTGATGACCGCCGTGGCACATCGTTCAGGTTCTGATCGTGCGGCCGAGGCCGCCCAGGCCCTTGGTCTGCAAGACGAAGATATTGTGATCAACATCCAGGGCGATCAGCCGGCCTTTGACCCGAGGTGTCTTGCCGAGGTGGTTTCGCCTCTCACAGAGGATCCCGAACTTGTTATGGCCACCCTGATTTACAAAATGACCGATCAGGCTGGGATCAACGACCCAAACCATGTGAAGTGCGTGTTTGACCAAGACCACTTTGCCCTGTACTTCTCACGCTCTCCCATTCCCTTTGGACGTGATGATTCAACCGGATTCGATATTTTCAAGCATCTGGGTGTATATGCCTACCGAAAGCATTTCTTGGAGCGGTTTGCTTCCCTACCGCAGGGAAGGCTGGAGTCGATTGAAAAGCTTGAACAGCTTCGGGCCCTGGAATACGGCTATAAGATTAAGGTTGTGGAGACAGGCTACGACTCTAAGGAAGTTGACAGACCTGAAGACGTACATAAACTTGAGGCTGTTCTTAAAGAACAACATCCATAGATTTCAGGTTCTTTCTGTTGGTTCCTATAATTTCTTCATCCTTGTAGCGGTTGTCAGAATTACGTTCAGATAAAAGCAGATGATAATTGAAAATCTTTTCCAAAATTGTACGATGTCGTTCGCAAAATAACATTTTCAATCATCAACGGCTTCGGAGCAAACGGAAAGTTTTCTTTGTAATTGATTTAGGCCTTAGTTAGAATTGGATTATGATTCTTAAGAGAATAAGTACGTTTCTGAAGAAAAAGGGCTTTACGGGCCTTTACTGCGGAAAGTGTTTGGCAACAGTTCCGGAAGGCTCTTTAGTTCTGTTTCCGTATGACCCCACAGTCATTAACTGCGGGATAACAGGGATGCTATCCTTCAAGAGGCCATCTACCAAGACAGTCGACTCGCCTGTTCAGGAGCTTGCCCGCATGGTGGAAGGCCTTGCTGAACACACTTGGAACGCGGTTGAGGAAAAAGGGGCTGGACTGGAAGAGCAATACCTTGGCGGACAAGGGGTTTTAGGAGAGATAAAGCGCCTCTGCGGAATCCTCAAAACTGAAGATAGCTTCCACGAAGTCTTTTCAAACAATCGGGAGCAGGATCAACTCTCGGCTCTTTGCAGTACTCTTCAGGGCCTGATCGAGACCGAAGATAAAGCCCGCGTTCAAAAGACAGGGCGCCTGGCGCCCGAGGCGTACGAGCTCATTACTCGTCGGATCGTTCAGCTAAAGGACGTATTGTGGTCTTTAACTCATGAGGTCCTGGAGAATATTGAGAAGATAAGGGCCCTCGGGAACTTTGAAAAATACGATGACACCCCAGTTGCAGTAAAACTGCTGAAGGGGGTCAACCTAGTCTTCAATAACCTCGATCGCCTCGAAGTTAGAGGGAGGGACTCCGCTGGGATTTCACTCTTTTTCATGCTTGATGAAACCGTATTTTTACAGTTTAAGGAAAGACTGCAGGGGGCCTCCCTCCTTGATGAGTTTGAAGATAGACAAGCTGACCACGTCCTGGCAAATCGCCACGTCAGGGTCAGCAAGCTTGGTTCAACGGCCTCGCTGGTATTCACTTATAAAATAGCTGCTGAGATCGGGAGCCTTGGGGATAATGTTCAGTACCTGAGGAGGCAGGTTCGAGATGATGAAATATTTCAGTGTCTGATCAGATTCCCCCATCTACATCAGTCAACAATAGCTCACACCCGCTGGGCGTCGGTCGGTGAGATTAGTGAGGCCAACTGCCATCCTGTTGATAACCTTGGTGTTGAACCGGCCGGTGCGCATGACAAAGATCACGTTGGCGCGGCTGGCTTGGATTCCGCAGCAGGGGTTATTCATGTCTGTCTTAATGGGGATATTGACAATTACCAGAGTTTAAAAAGTGATTATGAAAGAGAAACCGGCAAATCGATTGCCAGCGTGATTACCACGGATACAAAAATCATTCCTCTTCAGGTTGAAAAATATCTCAAGACAAACCAAACGCTTGAAGAATCCTTCCGCATGGCGGTGAATGACTTTGAGGGCTCCCACGCCATTTCCATGCATAGCGATCTGGCGCCCGGCAAAATCTTTCTTGCACAGAAGGGGAGCGGGCAGGCCATGTTTGTAGGACTGGCCCAAGACCACTACGTCCCGGCCTCTGAGATCTATGGGTTTGTTGAGGAGACCTCCCGTTATGTTAAGCTGGATGGTGATAATGCGACTCAAGGCACATCGGGTCAGACCCGGGGTCAAATATTCGTCTTGGATCAGGACAGCAGCGGGGGCATAGAGGGCGTCAGGGCCATGTATTACGATGGGACGCCTATTAAACTTTCCGAAGAGGACATCAGAGAGACAGAGATTGGTTCTAGAGACATCGACCGCCAAAACTATCCGCACTACTTTCTGAAAGAGATTTCAGAATCCCCGGGCTCCTTTGGGCAGACTGTCCAGAGCCGAGTCGCCATACTGGAAAGGGATGGCAAGAGATATCCGAAAGTCCTGCTGGACGATTCGGTCATCTCTCCTCGCCTTCAAGAAGCCGTCAAGGGAAAGGGCCTCCGTAAAGTCTTTTTTATCGGGCAGGGCACGGCAGGGGTTGCGGCGTCGGGATGTGCTGAATTATTGAGTTACTACCTGAAGGGAACAGATATACGGGTTGCTTCCTTTAAGGCTTCTGAATTCAGCGGGTTCAAGGTCGATGACTCCTTGGAAGATACCCTGGTTGTTGCCATTACCCAGTCTGGAACGACCACCGACACGAACCGTGCAATCGACATGGCAAGAGAGCGAGGGGCACACACCCTGGCCATTGTCAACAGGCGAGACTCTGACATTACCTTCAAGGTGGACGGCATACTTTATACGAGTACCGGCAGAGACATTGAAATGTCTGTTGCCTCGACCAAGGCCTACTATTGTCAGATTGCAGCGGGAAGCATCCTCGGCCTCAGGCTATCTCAGCTGACCGGGAGCAGAACAGATGATTTTGTCCTGGCTGAGATCGAATATCTTCTCAGGCTCCCTGCAGTCATGGAAGCATTACTGGCAAAACATGAGGAGATAGGAAGTTCGGCTGAGAGATTTGCCGTCACGAAGAAGTATTGGGCCATTGTTGGAAGCGGTCCGAACAAGGTATCTGCTGATGAGATCAGGATAAAACTGAGCGAACTCTGCTATAAAACGATCTCCTCAGATGTGGTTGAAGACAAGAAACACATCGATCTTTCTTCAGAACCTCTAATCTTCGTGTGTGCGGCAGGTAACCGAGAAGATGTGCTGAGCGACATTGTTAAAGATACCGCTATATTCAAGGCCCATCAGGCGGTGCCTATTGTGGTGGCGACGGAAGGTGAAAGCCGGTTTGATCCTTACGCCGATGTGGTGATTTGGGTGCCTGAAGTAAAGGAGCGGTTTGCGCCTATAATAAATACCATGGCAGGCCACATTTGGGGATACTATGCAGCCCTCGCCATTAATGAAGAGTCTCGTTTTCTATTCGATTTTCGCGAGCAGATTAACGAACACGTTGCCGCGTCCATCGACCGGGATATGGACGTGTACGAGATCGTACTCGATGAGGCATTTCGAGAAAAGGTTGCGCGGTTCTACTCAGTCTTCAAGGAGAGGATCCGGCAAGGCCGGTATGCCAGTGCCATGGCACTCAACATGGCCTCAGATATTACACTTCTGCTGAAGTACCTGTCGGGAAGGCTCCCAATGTCGGACTTTGAATTCGATTTTGGCATAAAGGGAACGGCACCCAACATGCTAAGCGCCTTCTTCGAGTGCATGGGAAACGTCATCAATACGATGGCCAGACCGATCGACGCCATCAAACACCAGGCCAAGACCGTGACAGTCGGTACGAGCAGGATCGTGGAAAAGGTAGAAGGCCTTCTTTTTGAGGCCATAGAACGGCAAGGCTTTAGCAAGAACCAAC
>JBEQLC010000156.1:0-4751 GCA_040326175.1 Desulfobacteria bacterium
GGATGTCAACATATTATAACCTTTGAACCTTTGAACCCAGAACCTTGAACCGATCATTTTAAGGAGGAATAAATATCTTGTCAATTTAGCGAAGCTCCGCCTTCCTGTCCCGCTGGCGGGGAAACCGATCCATCCTCCGTAGCTGCCTACTGCGGAGGACGGGCAAGTTTATGGGGTATATTACTATAACGTATCGATATATTGATAATCCGGATCTGAAAAAACTGTTGATTCTCAAATGAAATATGAAATAATGGTCTACATTCAAGGATACATCAGATATCATTGGGAATAGCAGAGTTCAATCATTAATTCTCATATCACAGGATTGATCGTAAGTGTCATCTCCAGAAGGTATCGCCAATCTGCTTCGATTAGATTAGATGATGTAATGGAAAGTTCAAGAAAATGGATTTGCTTATGACTTGTGTTTGTAAGTTATAGCTTTTAAGGGCGTTGTTTAAACCAAAGACTCATAGCAGTACTAGAAAGCGAAGTGGCTGACTGAACATATACAACATATGGGATGCAAAAGAAAAGGCAGAGCATGGAGACGAGCCGATCGCTTAACGTGTTGAAGAAAAATGAAAAAGGACTGCTGAACGAGCATCAGCGGTCCTTTTCTTTCTGGAAGAAATCTTCCACAACGGGCAAAGGCTGTGCTGCCTGAAAAGTCTTAATATTACACGATAAAATAGCAAATGTTAAGGAGTTTTCAACACGTTAAGCGATCGGCTCGAACTTTAGTCCCTGCCTTGATAAGAAATGATGATTTTCATCCAAGTTGAGAAAGCATCCGTATAGGCTCTGCGTCCTCAAATGGGAGATACAGGGGTGTATTGAGAAGTGACTCCTTTATTTGTGTTATCACCCCCCTGACTTCCTCTATAAGTTTCTCGTCCCTTTCGACGCAAAGGAGTGCATACCCAGCACGAAGAAACATCAAAGGGTCTTGAACCGGACGAACAAGCTGAATTGCCTCCCGAAGGTTTTCAATACCTTCGTTCTTTTTCTCGCCCATCAAAACAAGTGCCTTGCCGCGTGTCTCGAGCGCGGCGGCTTGATACTTTATTCTTCCAGATTCCTGGCTTTGGTGAAGAGAATTTTCTGCGAACTGTATTGCCTTCTCACCATCTCCCCGGGCCAAGCTAATTTCTGCTTGTGCTTGCGCGAAGCGCATCTTCCAAAGCCATCCGTGCCAATTCGATCTCTTCTCAACCGCTTCTGCGACTTTGCTTACCAGCGCTTCCGTTTTTTCCACCTTCCCACTTCTTGCAAAGTTGAAAAGAAGATCAATGTTCGCACTAATAATCGGTGGTGGGAAATTAAAGGAAGCGGCGAGATCCCTTGCTTCCTCTGTGATCGACTGTGCGGTCGCATAGTCATAGAGTTCAAGATGAACCCCTCCTAACATTGCGATGGAACGTGCAAGTGGCCGACCAAGATCATATTCTTTGCCAAACTGCTGTGATTGCTCGAAGGTTTGCAGGGCTTCTTTGTATCGGCCCCGTGCAGCCAGAGAAATTGCCAGATTGGAAAGTGCACGCATCAAGACGAAAGAATCTCCGCGTTCACGGCACGTTTGGACAGCTTCTCGGCTCCATTCAATCGCCTCTTCAAATTTCCCAACCCAATAGAGCCCCAATGGATACCACTCGAGGGTGTGTGCAGGAACTGACGTACCGTGCCTTTTAGACTGGTCAATCGCAATCTTGTATTGCTCCATGCTGGAAGATAGCTGCCCTTCTAAACCGTCTGCGCCGGCAAGACCACTGATTGCCGCTGATTCGAGATCATGACGATTTACTTTCTTCGCTATAGAAAGCGTCTTATTGGAATAGTTTCGCAAACTTGGTATATCCATTAACCAGAAACAAGCGATCGCCAGATCAGCCATCACTTCAGCCTGTTGTTCTATAGCATGGGAAGGCAACAATCGAAGTGCCTCCTCCAACGCTACCTTAGCTTTTTCCCATAGGCCAATCGCTGCATATGCGCGCCCACATCGTGCGCGTAGATCTGGAAGAACGTATTTATCTCCGCTTTCCTCAGCAATAGTAATAGCGCGCATCAGGAGTGTTGCTTCTTCCCGATGGGCCGCCGCCCGGTGGGCTCTTTCAGATGCTTGGATAAGGTATCGTAAAGCACGCTCTTTCTGACCTGCGGCTGTGGCATGATAGGCCAGTATTTCATAGAACTCTTCCAACCTTTCGGCATATATCTGCTCTATGGCCTGGCCTATTTCCCCGTGGATCTCCTTTCTCCTTTTTTGAAGCAGGCTGTTATAGGCCACCTCCTGGGTGAGGGCGTGTTTAAAGATGTATTCCAGTTCCGGGAATAAACTCTTTTCATAGATGAACTCCAACCCCTGAAGGTTGAGAAGGTTGGTCTTGAGGTCTTCCCGCATTTGTACAATGGTCTGAAGGATACGGAAGGCAAACTCCCGGCCGATCACCGAGGCCACCTGCATGGTCCGCTTGAGGTTTTCCTCCAGGCGGTCCATCCGGGCGGCAATGATCCCATGGATGGTGTCCGGGACATCTATTTCCGAGACGTCCCTACTCAAGACGTATTGTTGATCCTTTTTCTCGATAGAGCCGTTTTCAAGTAAGGAATGGGTAAACTCTTCCATAAAAAGAGGGTTTCCAGCAGAACGACTAAGGATTAGTTCTCTCAACTCGGGTACGACCTGGCCTCCTTCGAGCATGGCCTTAACCAACTCCACGCTGGATTCGGGGCCAAGCTGGTCCAGACCGATCTTGCTGTAATAAGTCTTGCTCCCCCATTGATGGCGATATTCGGTCCGGTAAAGAAGGATCAACATGATCCGGGCGTTTGCCAGCCACCCGATCAGGTAATCCAGGAACTCCTCCGAGGTCCTGTCGATCCAATGCAGATCTTCAACCACCAGGATCAGGGGTCTGTTCTGGCTCTCCCGAATGAAAAGATCCCGGATGGCCTCAAAGGTTCTTTCCCTTTTTACCTTCGGTTCCAGTTTCAGGTATTCCTCATCATCCGTTTTTAGAGAAAGGAGTTCCTGAAATGATGGAATCGTGTGTTCGAGTTTTTCATCAAGACCAAGGACTTTTTCCTTTATCTTCTTCCGGATGATAAACTCGCGATCCCCTTCCTCTATCTCGAAGTATGACTTGATGATATCAAGGATGGGCAGGTATATGATGGAATCACCGTAATGAAGGCACTGACCTTGAAGATAGGTGTAAGAGCCGGGAGTGAGCCTGTTTTTAAACTCCAGCATTAATCTTGTCTTGCCCACACCTGCCTCACCGACGACTCCCACTAACTGGCCCGATCCGGCTTGAACCCTTTCAAAAGGCTCCATTAGGGCGGCCATGGAGTTCTTCCGGCCCACAAACCGGGTCAAACCCTTGGCGACTGAAGCCTCGAACCGTGTCCCCACTTCACTGGGCGCAATCAGTTCAAAAACTTCCAGCGGCTCGACCTTCCCTTTTACCTCCAGTTTATCCAAAGCCTCGAATTCAAAATAGTGCTGGGCAATCCTTTGGGTGTTCTTCGATACCAGGATACCGCCCGGTTTAGCCGCGCTCTCCATCCTGGCCGCCAGATTGGTTGTATCCCCCAATGCGGTATAATCCATTCTGAGATCATCCCCGATTGATCCCACAATCACGTGGCCGGAGTTTAGCCCGATGCGCATCTTGAATTCTACCCCGCAATCCTGCTTTATCTTCTCTCCGTAAGGCTCCATGGCTTTCCGGATAGCCAAGGCTGCATGGCAGGCCCTTTGGGCGTGCTCCTCATGTGCCACCGGCGCACCGAACAGGGCCATGACGCCATCCCCGGTGAACTGGTTGATCGTGCCTTCATGCTTGTGGATCTCATCCATCAGGATTTTGAAGCACCCGTCCATGATCTGGTGAACTTCCTCGGGATCGAGCTTCTCTGACATGGCGGTGTAGTTGGCCACGTCGGCAAAAAACACGGTCACCAGCTTCCGCTCACCCTCGATAGCACCGCGGTCAGCCAGGATCTTATCGGCCAGATGTTTAGGAGTGTAGGATTGGGGTTCGGAATAGTCGATTGGATGGGTTTCATGGGTTTTCCTTAGATCTTGGCCACATTTATCACAAAAAATTGCTTCTGCCGGTAATCTTCTCCCACACTGAGGGCATAGGAGCTCTAATTTTTCTCTACATTTGAGACAAAAAGCAGCATCTTCACGATTTTCATGTTGGCAATTTGGGCATTTCATCTTCGATACCCCCGAGCCATCACAACAAGCCCACATCAAGACAAATCAGCTCGTCCCAATAAGGGTTTGATTCTTACTTTGCATTCATATGTCCCACAGTGGGGAGGTCAGAGTCCAGGCTAGGAAATCCTACATTGTGGTACTGTCAATTTATGACTGGGAAATAGGGAAATGTCAAGATTTTGTTATAACTGCTAAACGAATACTGGAAAAATACCGAAGTATAGACTTCCCAAATTATGTTGCGAGTCCACCTAAGACATTGATGCCAGTGGAGATTCTTGATCGGTCGTGACACGTGTAAGCAGTTGATATCATAAGGGAATAAAATGAATTAAATAGAAGCATTTACAAATGCTTGATATTCTTAAAGAATAAAACTGACAACATAACCCAAATAAATCATAAGTATGGAACGAGAAATCTGACTCTGACTTTTTAACTGTGCAGTGACCCCTACGAAAACCTTCCAAGTAATTGAAATGGCAACACCATTACGCCTCCCGATCAGTCAGAC
>JBEQLC010000157.1:0-4730 GCA_040326175.1 Desulfobacteria bacterium
GCTCGTTGGAGCATAATGCACGGAACTCTACAGGCTAGGCACACGGCAACACCCCTATACGCTTGGTAGCCTGTTTGTAAATGCGTCAAAACTGTGCAGAAGACAGTGCCGTTGTGGTACCTGTCAGGAAATATTCAGTGACCTGACTTCAAAAAGGGATGCCCCCTGCCGGCTCCTTATAAATGGTTCAAAATGGCACATATTTATGACAATTACTATGACCCCTTTAAGAGGCCATCATGACCGGCGTGCTCCCCGCGCACGAAGTGCTGCCGTAAGGCAGAACCCCCGCCCGGAAGGGCGGGGGAGGCTTCACTCCCGAGCCGGCAATCCCAAGGCCTTGGCAATCTCCTCTGCCGTCCGCTGAACAAAACGATCAAAGTCTTCCCCTTCAAGGGGACTATCCGGTGCGGGGACCGCATCAAGGTCTTTGGGACGCACAAGCCGTGGGGCATTCTGAAGTGACTCCTTGGGCGAAACCTCAAATTCCGGGGGAAATCGGTTTTCAAAATACATGGCCTGAAAACCGGCAAACTTCAGGGCGTGGGCAGTGGCATTCAGGACGACCACATCATCTTTGCCCACGATCCCGCGCCCTTTTGCCTCCACCAGGCCGGCCAGGGTCTCACCTCCCTGGGTACAGGCGATGTGCCCGTTGCGGTTGGCCGTGAGCTGCCAGTCCATGATCGCCTGCTCCTCCACCTCTGAAAAGAATATGGCCTGGCTCCCTGCTTTCCGATTATAGGTCTCTACCAGCTGAATCACGCGGGGCATGGAGACCGGATTTCCGATCATTGCCGCCTGGGCCACACTGGGCCGAACCTGGACAGGTACAAAACTGCGTTTTTCAGGGTCTGGTTCCAGGTAATATCGATACACGGGATTGGCGTGAGTCGATTGCACCCCGATGATCCTGGGAAGCCGGTCTATGATGCCGGCCTCCAGAAACTTCAAGAAACCGCTGATGATTGCCGTGATATTTCCGGCATTTCCGATCGGCAGCACCATGACCTTGTGGTCCATGTCATAGTCAAAATCCTGTGAGACCTCGTAAGAGTACGATTCCTGGCCCAATACACGCCATGCGTTCTTGGAGTTTAAAAGCGCCACGTTGTACTGTTCAGAGAGGGCTTCCACGACCTTCATGGCATCGTCAAAGACACCGGGGATCTCAAAGACCACGGCACCGCTTCCCAAGGGCTGTGCCAGTTGCTGAGATGTTACCTTCTTGTGAGGAAGCAGCACGGCGGACTTCACTGCCGGCTGGAGATAGGCAGCATACAGGGCCGCAGAGGCTGAGGTGTCGCCGGTCGAGGCACACACGGCGAGCACATCGGACAGCTTGCCGGTATTGATCAGAAGGTTGATATAGCTCAAAGCGCTTGCCATGCCCCGATCCTTGAAGGAGGCGCTCGGGTTCTGACCTTCATTCTTGAAGTAGAACCGCGCTCCCACCAGGTCCTGGAGGTAGGCGTTGGCCTCCACCATGGGGGTATGCCCCTCGCCCAAATAGATGACCGCATCAAGGGGCATCATAGGTCCGATAAACTCGTGGTAACGATAGATTCCCTTAAGAGCCGGGATATTGAGCATCTTCCGATAATCAAAGATCTGGTGCCAGGTCTTTGAGTCGATCTTCTTCACGCGGTCAAAGGCAAGGTCGGCGAGAAGGAGCACGCTGTGGCATGCGGGACACGTGTAGAGGAGGCGGTCGATGTCGTATTCCGTCCCACAGTCCAGACACCGGTACACCACCTGGCCGGTCACCTCGGGAATTAAGTAGGGTCGAATATGGCTTGGAAAATCTTCAATTTTCATGGCAATTGAAAGTGAGCTAAAGTGTCTATCCCCCGGTAAGCCGGGAAATTCGAATATTGAAATCCGAAATACGAAACAAATGCAAAATCCAAATTACCAAATGTTCAAAACAACAGATCTTACGCATGTTGGCTCATTTCAGTTCGTCAAACACCCGCACCATGTTTTTTGTTTCTGTCATTGAGATTTTTGTCATTTGAATTTGTTTCGGATTTCGATATTCGAATTTCGGATTTATCCCTCCTTGTGTACCTGTCTATTATTGATCCTTTCAGCTTCAGGGACCGATTCTCTCGACTCCGTCGACATACGGCCTCAACGCCTCCGGGATAATGACTGAGCCGTCTTCCTGCTGAAAGTGTTCCAGAATGGCCACGACCGTCCGGCCCACGGCCAGCCCTGACCCGTTCATGGTATGGACCAGTTCGGTCCCCTTTTTCCCTTTTCTCCTGAAGCGAATGTTGCCCCGTCTGGCCTGAAAATCCTCGAAGTTACTGCACGAAGAGATCTCCCTGTATCTTTGCTGCCCGGCCATCCAGGCCTCAATATCATAGGTCTTGGCCGCGGAAAATCCCATATCGCCCGTGCACAGCACCACTACCTGATAGGGAAGCTCAAGGCGCTGAAGGATCATTTCAGCATCGTTCAAGAGCGCTTCAAGCTCATCATAGGAGCTCTCGGGCGTAGTAAATTTCACCAGCTCAACCTTATTGAACTGGTGCTGTCTGATCAGTCCCCTGGTATCCTTTCCATAAGAACCTGCCTCAGACCTGAAGCATGGCGTGTAGGCTGCATAAAGCTTGGGAAGATCCTCCTCATCCAGGATTTCGTCCCGGTGGATATTGGTGACCGGCACCTCGGCAGTGGGCACCAGGTAATAGTCCCACCCTTCCAGCTTGAACAGATCCTCTTCAAACTTGGGAAGCTGGCCTGTGGCGGTCGTACTGGCCCGATTGGCCATAAAAGGAGGAAGGACTTCGAGGTAGCCGTTTTCCTTGGTTTGCACATCCAACATGAAGTTAATCAGGGCACGCTCAAGCCTTGCTCCCAGTCCGACATAGAGGGCAAAACGCGCCCCGGCAATCTTGGCGGCACGCTCAAAATCAAGAATCCCCAGTTTTTCTCCGATCTCCCAGTGCGGCATGGGTTCAAAGTCAGATGAGCGAGGCTCACCAACCTTCTTGATAATGACATTGTCCTCACTCTCTTTGCCAATCGGCACAGAGGGATGAGGGAGATTGGGCAGCTCCATCAATATGGTGTGGAGGGTTTCTTCGTGCTCGGACAGCTCCTCATCTAAGGACTTAATTCTCTGGGAGACCTCCCGCATCTCGGCGATCAGTTCTGAGGGATCTTGGTCTTCCTTGTTCATTTGGGGGATCTGCTCGGAGACTCTGTTGCGCTGGTGCTTCAGATCTTCAACTTCGAGGAGGATGGCCCGGCGCTTTGCGTCACAATCCAGAAACGGACGAAGGTCATACGCTTGTCCCCGCTTGCGCAGCGATTCCTCCACCAATTCTACATTTTGTCTAATGAATTTGGTGCCAAGCATAGAAAATCGAGTAACATGAACCTATGATTTAGTCAATGATTATTATTACTTGACTTTATTCGAAATTTCTGTTACAAGGCCACACTTCGTGTAACTGAATTTTCGGTAGGTGGAAATTTGCGATGGAAGACGTAAAAGCAAGAAAGTCTGAGATTAGACGAGATACCGTGGCCCGGCGTGATGCCCTCACTAAGAAACAACACGCAGAAAAGAGTGGGGCCATCATGGAGCGGTTATTTGAATTTGCCAATTTTCTGGAGTCCAGGATTGTACTCTTTTACCTTAGCCACAAGAGCGAGGTGGATACCGAGCCTATGATCCGCAAGGCCTTAGCTCTTGAAAAGATTGTTGCCCTGCCTCTGATTGATGAAGAAAAAGCGGGGATCGTGCCCTTCAAGGTTGATAACCTGGATAGTGACACCGGGCCAGGGTATCGGGGGATCCGCGAACCGACACCCGAGCGTTGTAAGGAGATTCCCGTGCAACAAGTCAACCTGGCCATCATCCCTGGTATAGCCTTTGACGTACGCGGAGGCCGCATTGGCTATGGCACGGGCTTCTATGACCGATTCATTCCTGACCTAGATATCACCACAAGAAAAGTAGCCCTTGCCTTTGAGTGTCAAATAGTGCCTCAGATCCCCATGGAACCTCACGACCGGTACACGGACATCATCATCACTGAGGAGCGTATTGTATACAAGATTTGATGGTGAGGAGAGTTTGCTAACCCGGACGAACCGAAGCCAATAGAGTGCCTGAAGTGAGTTGAAGCCTGCCCTGGTCCGACATGTACGCAATACGATGCAGGGGTCTAATATCTCAATATTTGGGGTCTAGTAATTTTCAGGATTTGAAAACAGGCCTGGGCCAGGGCTGAGGGATGCGCTTTCAGCGCAGTCAATTTTAGAAATGGACGATAAAGCATTCTTGTGAAATAGTTGCCCCACTGGAGAAACAAGATGAAATTCCCGCAGCCCCTTAACTTTAGGCACTTTAGTTCACTTTAGATCACTTTAGCAGCCGTGTTGAAAGTCAAGCGTTTTATACTCGTGTGACCAATAAGTTTTGTTCTTTAACATAGCGTTGAGGGTAATGAGCATTTTTCGCATACAGGCAGTCATCGCCACCTTATGTGGCTTTCCCGAATCGGTTAATCGATCATAAAATGCCTTGATCTGCGGATTGAAGCGTTTTGCCGATATTGTAGCCATATAAAGGGTTTTGCGCACATGGGATCGACCGCCCCATATGCGACGCCGGCCTCGATATTGACCACTATCACAGTTAAACGGAGCCAGGCCAGCCAGGGCTGCGATTTTCTTGCTGCCCAGCTTGCCGAGTTCTGGCAGGTCACTGA
>JBEQLC010000158.1:0-4718 GCA_040326175.1 Desulfobacteria bacterium
CAGGATTTAGTAAGCAAGTCCGTAGATGGGTCAAAAAGTTCAAACACACAAGTGAAAAGAGGTTATGCAAAGGTCTCGAGTATTACAGTTGGAAGGGGTATCTTTGGGCAGCCAACGCAGAGCAACGCAGAATCGTTGACAATTTCAACCCTTTCATGCTATTGCAACAATGTTTAAATATGCCCTTCATGATGAAGGTGTGAAGCCTCTACTCACTGAGGGCTGAGGTTCGCTCTTTCCGTGAAAACCGTTCAAAAGGATTAAAGATGGATGGAACATATGGAGCCTCTTAATGTAGCAATTGTGGGGGGCGGCCCCGGGTGCAAGGCGATAGTCGACATGATATTTGCCGAAAAACTCAGCCAGCTTCGCATGAGACTCATCGGAGTAGCCTCCACAGATACCGAGGCAGTAGGTTATCTTCACGCTCAGGAAAAGGGCATATACGCTACAAAAGACTATCACGATCTATACAAACTCAAAGACCTCCACATAATCATCGAACTGACAGGTCGTCAGGATGTTGCCGATGAAATCTTTCGAACCAGACCAGCCCATGTCCGTCTGATTGACCATGTTTCCGCCCGTCTGTTCTGGGATATTTTTCACATTGAGGAAGAATGGATTCGAGAGCGCAGTGCGGCTGAGGAGGCCCTCCGAAAGTCGGAGGAGGAGTACAAAAGACTTGTTGACAGCTCCCTCACGGGCATATTCATCCACCAGGACCAAAAGTATGTCTTTGTAAACAATAGGTTTGCGGAAATGCATGGCCATGAGCCCGAAGAATTGCTGGGGAAGGATCCTTTGACATTGATCCACCCTGATGAGAGGGCGGCCATGGGAGACATCGCTTCGAAAAGACTGAAGGGAGAACCTGCCCCCCAGCGGTACGAAGTCCGGAGACTGAGAAAAGACGGTAAAACCATGTGGTGCGAAATGATGGCAGCCATCATAGAGTATGAAGGAAGACCTGCTATCATGGGAAACATGATAGACACAACCGAACGCAAGATGGCTGAGGAGGCTGTACGGAAATCCGAAGAGAAATACAGTACGTTGGTTGAAAGCTCACTGACCGGGATCTATATCGACCAGGAGGGAAAAGTCGCATTTGCTAATAACAGATTTGCCGAGATTTATGGTTACTCGAGAGATGAAGTGGTCGGCATGGACTCCCGGGAGCTGGTCCATCCAAAGGATAGAGCATTCACCAACAACATAAGGACAAAGAGGCTAAAGGGGGAGAAAGCCCCGTCAGAATATGAGGCAAGAGGGCTGACAAAGGCCGGTGAAACCGTATGGATTGCGAGGAGAAACACGGCAATAAAGTATAATGGAGAGCGTGCTGTGTTGGGCAACGTCGTGGACATCACCGAGCGCAAGAAGGCTGAGGAGAAGCTGCGGGATAGTCAGGAGAGATATCGCACTGTTCTGGAAGGGTCTCCAGACCCTGTTGTTGTCTACGATATGGAGGGTAAGTGCATTTACGTAAATCCGGCATTCACCACGCTTTTCGGGTGGATGCCAGAAGAGCTTCTGGGCAAGAAACCAGATTATGTCCCTGATGAAAACTGGCCGGAAACCCAAATGATGATTGATAAGGCGTTGGCCGGAGAAAGTTTCTCCGGTGTTGAAAGCCGTCGATATACCAAAGACGGAAAGACCCTTGACGTCAGCATTAGCGCGGCCATACATTTGAACCGTGGAGGGGTTCCGGTAGGCAGTGTCCATATTTTGAGGGACATTACCGAACGCAAGCGCGTAGAGGAGGCACTGCAAAGAGCTCACCAGGAGCTCGAACAGCGTGTTCAAGAGCGCACTGCTGAGCTGGCTAAGACAACGGAACAGTTGAAGCTTGAGCTCTCTGAGCGCAAGCGGGCTGAGAAGGCGGTTCGTGCTGCGCACAGTGAACTTGAAAAGAAGGCTACCGACCTCGAAGCAGCCAATGAAGAGCTTTCTCAGTATGCATACGTTGTGTCCCACGACCTCAAAGCACCGCTTAGAGCCATCCGCAACTACGCCGACTTCCTGGGCGAAGACCTCGAAACGACACTTGATGGAGACCAAAAAACGTATCTTGACGGTCTCAATCACGCGGTCCGTCAGGGTGAAGAATTAGTTGAGGACCTGCTGGAATTCTCTCGGGTCGGCACGTTGAGAAGCCCGACCGAGACTATCGAGCTCGGAACCTTCTTTCGGGACATAGTGGAGCCTCTTGATTTGGCCGAAAATGTTAAGATTGTCATGCCCAACGACTGGCCCACGACGGACGCTGAACCGACCCTTCTCCGGCAAATCTTTGTGAATCTCATCGGCAATGCCATTAAATTCAACACTTCTGAAAGCAAGCGTGTTGAAATCGGTTGGCTCCCTACAGGGGAGGAGCGCTATGAAGTGTTCGTTCGTGATAACGGCATTGGGATTGAACCTCGCCACCATGAGCAGATATTTCGTGTTTTCCAGCGGCTCCACACCAGGAATGAGTATGAGGGCACGGGCCTCGGTCTTGCCATCGTCAAGAAAGCCTCAAGCAAGTTGCACGCCACGGTCCGCGTTGAATCGAAAGCTGGAAAGGGAAGCACCTTTTTTGTTGCCCTTCCTAAGACACAAACGGAGGGATGAAGATGACCAGAAAACCTTTAGTAATCCTTCTCGCCGAGGACGATGAGCACGACATTGTGGCCACCAAACGAGCATGGAAGAAACATAACATTGCCAACACACTCCATGTCGTCAACGACGGTGAAGAGTGTCTGGACTATCTCCACCAGCGAGGAAAGTACACCGAACCGGGGTCTGCCCCACAGCCTGGCATCCTTCTGCTCGATATCAATATGCCAAAGATGGATGGTCTTTCCGTCTTGCAGAATGTTAGAGAAGACGAGAAGTTGCGTCGTCTACCTGTCGTCATCCTGACAACGTCAAAGGCCGAAGAAGACCGAATCAGAAGCTATGATCTGGGTGCCAACGCCTATATCGTGAAACCAGTTGGTTTTGAGAATTTTTCTTGGGCAGTGAAAACCATAAGCCTTTTCTGGCAATTGGTCGAGCTTCCGGCAGGAGATCATGGGCCCAACTCAATCATCACCACCCCTTCGGATACTGCTGGTTGAAGACGACAAGCATGACAGGCTAGCCTTCCACCGGGCATTCCAGAGGAGTCAAGTCTCCTGTGAGATTACGGAGTGCGAAAAGGCTGAAGAAGCTTTGGAGCCACTTCGCTCCGACGCTTCACTGTTCGATCTGGTAGTCATTGACCATGGTTTGCCAGGAATATCCGGTTTAGACCTGTGCAAGGAGCTTCTCGATGAAGGGATCTCCTTGCCCATGGTACTTTTGACAGGAAGAGGGTCGGAAGAGCTGGCCGTTGAAGCCCTCAAGGCCGGCGTTAATGACTATATCATCAAGGACTCCGGAATGGGCTATTTGGATCTGATGCCGGCAGTACTCCCTGAAGTTGTCCGAAAGCATGGAGATCGGGTGGCTCGCGAGCGGGCAGAGTCTTCGCTCCGCGAGAGTGAGGAGCGGTTCCGAAATATTGTTGAGGGGAGTGAAGCCGGGTATTGTTTTATCGATAGGGACGGCAGGTTCAAGGATGTCAATGAAGCCTGGTTACGAATGCACGGCTACTCATCACGCAACGAGGTGATCGGCAAAAATTTCGCTTTGACTCAAGTCGATGAACACATGGATCAGGCTCAGAAGGACTTTGAAAACTTGCTCGCCGGAGATTCGATCCCCTCGGGTGAGTCCGTAAGGCATTTAAGGGACGGATCTTTAGGCTACCACACTTTTTCTGCTAACCCAGTATTACAGGGTGGAAAAATTGTGGGGGTCGAATCCTTCCTCATCGATATCACCGAGCGCAAGCGGGCAGAGGAGAAACTCCGAAAGATGAACGAAGAGCTTACGAACTTTGCCCATGTTGTCTCCCATGACTTGAAGACCCCCATCGTATACATCAAGGGATTTTCTGCACTCCTGCTTGAGAAGTACTGTGACCAACTGGACGAGAAAGGCCAGACATGTCTTGAGCGGATCCAGACCAGTGCTCACAGAATGGAGATATTGGTCTCTGACCTTCTTGCGTTGTCAAGGGTAGGTCGGGTAGTCTCTATTCTTAAAGACGTCCCATCCCATGAAATAATGGCAACCATAACCTCAGGGCTCCAAGACAGACTGAATGAAAACGGGATAAAGCTTGTTGTGGCGGACAACCTTCCAACTATCTGCTGTGACAGAGAGAGGGTCTGTCAGGTTTTTGAGAACCTGATAGTAAATGCCATCAAGTTTATGGGAGATAACAAGAACCCCACCATCGAGATCGGATTCAAAGAGAGGGCAAAGAGGGCAGAATTTCATCAGTTCTATGTCAAGGATAATGGCATCGGGATTGCCCCAGAAGATCACCGGAAGATATTTGAGAGGTTCCGGCGTTTGAAAGAAATAGAAGATCAGGAAGGAACAGGTTTGGGGCTCGCGATTGTTGAGAGGATTGTGAATAACCACGGTGGAAGGGTCTGGGTAGAGTCTGAAAAGGGAACAGGCGCAACCTTCCATTTTACCTTGCCTAAGGCGTCTTGACTCCGCCACATATCCACAAAGCTTCTGGCGGGGTTGCCTTCACTCCATAAACCACGAATTTTTTCAACATCAAGTCAGAAATCAATCGACAAAGGCCTCTTTCACTCTCTATTGGCTACGTCAAACTGTGATTA
>JBEQLC010000159.1:0-4590 GCA_040326175.1 Desulfobacteria bacterium
AGCGATAGTGTGATCGCGCCCACCACTGCCGATGACAAGTACCTTCATGCACTCCCCCGCAACACAATAGTTAAAAAATCATACGCCAACGTATCTTAAGAAGCTCTGGCTCTGGCTTTGGCTAACGGCAAACAAAAGCATCCATGCCTTTGGATGATGCCTCCTCATGCCATGAGCCAATGAAAAAAATACCCTGCTAACTGACCAACTATAAAGAGAATTTTCCTTGTGACTACTGTTGGAAGGTATCAAAAAGGCAAAGACGAGTCAAACTGAAAATCCGTCCCCTCCCTGCCTCCACTGAGTCCATCAGACAAAGTGGGCTTGCTCTATCGCAGCCTTATGAGAGTAATAGTGTTTAAAATCGCTATGACTACCTAGCCAGAATATTTCACGAATTGTCTGCTACGACCGCGGATATAAGCGTCCTTCCGGGCGTCCTCGGGTGTCGGACCTTGCGACGTACTGTTTTAAGTACGCCTCGGATCCAACCCCCTGCGGTTGCCCGGTGGCACGTCCATCTTCACGGTCTCGCGACGACAATTCATGAAAGATCCGGGCTAATAAAACAGTGTGTTATAATAATTGGATTCGGTGTAGACAAACCCAAACTCATAGAGAAATTCCATGGCCAAACCAACGTACGAAGAGCTCCAGCGCCGGGTGGGGGAGCTGGAGAAAATGGTCAACTTCAAGATTTCCCCGCAAGAATTCTACTTCAACACCAGAGATCTCATCTATTTTAAGGGATATAGGGATTGGTCGTTGGATTTGTACGACAGAAAAATAGAAGACATCACCGGCTATAAATTGGAAGATTTTCTAGACAGAAAGGTAAAGTGGCTGGACATCGTCTACGACAAAGACGAAGAGATAGCCCGAGATGCAGTGAGGCAGGCATTAAAAACCGATAAATACTATCTTGCCGAATACCGAATCGTCAAAAAATCTGGTGATTTATCCTGGATAAAGATAAGGGGTTTTATCACTACCGATGCAAATGGTGACTTCTTATCTGTACAAGGAGTCTTGAATGACATCACGGTCGAGAAATATGGCCAACTTGCACATGAGCTCGAGAATGATAACTTTGAGTGGGCAAACAGTCTCAACGATGGTATTTATGTCATTTCAGAAGACCACCGGATCGTCTTTATGAACCAGACGCTGATTGATCTCATCGGTAACCATATAGGCGAGGTGTGCTATGAGGCCCTGTTTCAACGAGATACGCCGTGTCCCTGGTCATCGATGGATCAGATCGAGCAGGAAGACGGTTGCTGTCTTCAGGAATATTGCTTCCCGAAAACAGGAAGAACCCTTCAAGTAAGATGTATTCCCATCAAGCTGCAGGACGGTTCCATCGGCAAACTGGCCCACTTGAAAGATGTCACCGAAAAGAGAAAGCTGCAACTGGAGATCAAGGAATTCGCAGGCCGGCAGGAGGCCATTACTGATGCGGCCAATAGCGCTGAGCTGGGCATCTTTATCCTGCAGAATCATGAGGGCGCGGAGGCAAAATTTCGCTACGCGAACGAGGCTTTTTTCAGGATCACCGGCTATGAGCCGGATGAGCTGCTGCAAAAGAGTTTAGCTGATCTTGTCCATCCAGATAATCTGCAAGCTTCCATGGAACGCCACCGACTCAGACAGCGCGGAGAAATTCTGCCCAAGGGCCATGAATTCAAGATGGTCCGCAAAGATGGAGCGTCCATCACAGTGTACGAGACTGTTGCCCTATCTCAGCATGACGGCGAGGTAGCTACCATCGGTTTTCTCCGGGACATCACCGAGAGGAAAAAAGGGCAGAAGGCCCTGTGGCAATCACAAAGGCTGGCCTCCATCGGCAGGCTGGCAGCAGAAATCGCTCACGAGATGAACAATCCTCTGACGAGTGTTCTCACTTTCAGCAAACTAGTGACCAGCGTCCTCCAGCAGGAGCCTTTTCCGGTACATCGAGTGGCTGAGTTGCGGGACTATATCTCCTATTTGCACAGCGAGACTGAACGGTGCGCCACAATTTCTCGAAACTTATTAGATTTTTCCCGCCAGAGTCAAATCGAGATTAGAGACAATGACATCCATGAAATTCTGGGTACAACACTCACTATCCTGCGGCATCGAGCCGAGCTGGACGAGATCAAGATTCATACCGATTATGCCGCTGAGCTGCCATTTCTGTCATGCGACTTCAAGCGCTTGCAGCAGGCATTTATTAACATCCTCTGGAACGGGATTGAGGCAATGCCAGAAGGTGGAGTGCTTACAGTTTCCACAAATTTTGACCAGCAGCGGAATATTATCGAGGTTAAGATCAGTGATACCGGCGTGGGCATCTCGGAAGATGATGTGGAGAAGATTTTCGAGCCCTTCTTTACTACCAAAGACGAGGGCAAAGGCGTCGGCCTGGGACTTTCCGTAGCCTATGGTATCATCCGCCAGCATGAGGGCGAGCTCTACATCCAAAGCGAGAGTGAGGGCGTTCATTGTACCATTCAGTTTCCTGCAGGTCCTCGCACCCTGTCCATTGAAGACCAGAAGGACGAAGAGGGTGTCTTCCAGGCTGCTGCCCTCGATAAATAAGAAAGGAAGACGCCTAGCATAGGGAGCGATGCCCAGCTGGCAGTTGGCAGCAAAAGAAAGAACGAACCCCCCAATTTCAACACATTACCGACGGGTGAATCAATGAAAGAAAATGCACGGATTTTGGTGGTTGATGATGAGCCAATGGTATGTCTTGCCCTTACCAATTGGCTTGAGGAGGAGAATTATTTTACCAAGGCAGTTGGGGGTGGTCCAGAGGCTATCGCCTCCTTGCGCGAGGAAAACTGGGATATTGTGATTCTTGATCTAAGGATGCCAGGCATGGACGGTATCGAGGTGCTGAAGCAGGTTCAAGAGATTGCCCCCCAGACCGTGGTCATCATGATGACTGCCTATGCCTCCATCCCCGGAGCGGTTCAGGCTATGCAAGAGGGAGCTTACGACTACGTTGTCAAACCTCTCGATGTGGATCAGCTCACCCTGATGCTTAACAGAATTGTCGAGCATCAACAGTTGATCACTGAAAACATCCTGCTTCGAAAGAGTTTGACCGAACAATATGAGTTCGAGGACATCATTGGTCGGAGCGAGGCCATGCAGGAGGTCTTCGAAACGATCAAAGCCGTGACCGACACCAACGCCACCGTACTGATTACCGGGGAGACCGGCACTGGCAAAGAACTGGTGGCCCGGGCTATTCACAGCAACAGTTCCCAGCGCTATGGTCCCTTCGTGGCCACGAGTTGTGGCGCCCTTCCCGAGACCCTCTTGGAGAGCGAATTGTTTGGCTATGAAAAGGGTGCTTTCACCGGTGCCGATCGCACCAAGAAAGGGAGGTTTGAGCTGGCCCATGGCGGCACCATTTTCCTGGATGAAGTGGGTGACATTAGCATGAAGACCCAGATCAAACTCCTGCGGGCTCTACAGGAAAAGAGCTTTCGTCGCCTCGGAGGGACTGACCTCATTGAAGTGGATGCCCGCCTTGTAACTGCCACCAACCGCGATTTAGTCGCAGCTATAGACGAGGGGTCTTTTCGCAATGACCTTTACTACCGCCTCAATGTAGTCAGCATCCACCTTCCGCCCCTACGGGGACGCAAAGACGATATTCCCTTGCTAGCAGCCCATTTCATGAACAAGTATAATGTGGAATTCAACAAGAAGTTCGACCGCATAGAACGGAAGGCTATGGACATGATGATCGATTATCACTGGCCTGGTAATGTACGTGAACTGGAAAACGTCATTGAACGGGCCACAGTGATAGACCAAGGTCCTGAAGTGAAGGTAAATCACTTGCCCTTTTGTAATGTTGAACTGCTCCCTACTGAGGATCTCCAGACGCTGCAGGATGTGGAAAAGCTCCACATTGAAAAAATGCTTGCACGTAATGATTGGAACATCACCAAAACAGCACGTCTTTTGAATATAGATCGCACCACCCTTCACAAGAAAATCAAGAAGTCCGGTCTGAAAAGACAACAATAAGCTATCATGAAAAATAACCCCCAATTCATCTACCTGATACCCCTGGGGGATGTAGGTGATAAACATCTTGAAATCATCGCAGAAAGTATCCAGGAGCAGTTTGACCTGCCAGTCAAGATTGCCGCTAATCAGGGGCTGCCCGTCTATGCCCTGGATGCGGATCGAGAGCAGTACAACTCCAATCTGATTCTGCGGAAACTGATCGACAACGCAGCGCCAGATGCCCTGAAGGTCCTGGGGGTGACCACTTCTGACCTCTTTAACCCAATCTTTTCTTTTGTGTTTGGAGAGGCCCAGTTCAAAGGTAAGTGTGCGGTGATCTCCAGCCATAGACTCCGGGGCAATCCAGAGAACGAAACCAAAATCGGCTGCCCGCCGCTCATCAGCCGCTTGGAAAAAGAGGCGATTCACGAGCTGGGCCACACCTTCGGCCTCGCGGACCTGTATGACCTGGACTTCTACGCCAACGCCTACAACCCGCAGCCGCCGCTGTTCGAGTGCAGCATGATAGGTCCATTCTCCGTGATGGCCCATGGTGGCCGCCGCGTGGACGGTTGG
>JBEQLC010000015.1:0-14810 GCA_040326175.1 Desulfobacteria bacterium
CTAAATCTGATATTAGAATCCTTACCTTACCCCTTTTATGTAATTGACGCCTCTGACTACACTATCAAACTGGCAAATTCTGCCGCTCATGCCGGCCGTTTATCAGATGGGATAACATGTCATTCACTTACACACCACAGCGACAAGCCGTGCTCAGAAGAAGGGCATCCTTGTCCACTCAAAATCGTAAGAGAGACTAAGAAGCCTGTGACGGTGGAACATGTACATTATGATAAGAACGGAAATTCTAAGAATGTTGAAGTTCATGGTTATCCAATTTTCGACGCTGACGGAAATGTCTCCCAAATGATTGAATCATCCATAGACATTACCGAACGAAAGCAAGCAGAAGAGGCACTGAAGAAGCGTTCTGAGCAGATGAAGCTGTTTGCCTATTCGGTTGCACATGATCTCAGAAATCCAGCTGTCGGCCTCTATGGCCTGACAAAACGGCTCCATAAACAGTACGAGGACATTGCTGATGAGAAAGCAAAGGACTACTGTGACAAAATTTTGGAAGCTGCTGAACAGATTTCTGTGCTGGTTGGAAATATCAATGTCTACATATCAAGCAAAGAGATGCCTTTGAATATTGAGGATGTTAAGTTACCAGAAGTCCTGCAAATTGTCAGAGATGAGTTCTCTGCCCAGCTTGATATTCGTCAAATAAGATGGTCCGAGTCCGAAAGCATACCCGCAATAAAGGCAGACAAACTTTCGATCTTGAGGATACTGAGGAACCTTTTGGACAACGCACTAAAATACGGGGGGGACGATCTAAGTGAGATAAAGATTGGGTATGAGAGGTCCGATCAATTCCACATCCTTTCGGTAAGTGATGACGGTGTGGGAATAAAGGGGGAAGGCGCCGAGAAAATTTTTGAGGTTTTCGAACGACACAAAACATCCAGCGGCGTGGAAGGTACGGGTATGGGATTAGCTATCGTAAAAGAGTTAGCGGAGCAACATGGCGGTGAGGTTTGGGTGGAACCCGGCCGGGAAAAGGGAACGACTTTCTACATATCGATTGCGAGCGACCTGTGACCATATTTTTGGGATTGATATGGCCCTGTGTGACAGGTTAAACGACCTGAGCCGTGTGTTTTAAAGATTGAAGCTCCCTGCAGCAAGCTGCAGGGAGCTTCAATTTGAGTTAGGGATTAAATAAGATCGTTTGTGCGAGAAGTATTTTAGCACATGGTCCTGTGGGTATCTCCCCGTGACTATGTGCTATTCTCTAACACCCCGTATGGAGGCATTATCATGAATATTGGCGTGATTTCAGACACGCATATGAAGAAACCGACTCCTGAGTTTTACGAGCTACTGCACACGGTCTTCGCTGATGTGTCTCTGATTCTCCATGCGGGCGACCTCACCGAGCTTGAAGTGCTGGAGGCCTTTTCAGGCAAGGAGGTCGTTGCTGTTCAAGGGAACATGGACTCTGGTGCTGTCAGGAATCAGCTCCCATCCAAGGAGGTCATAGAGATAGAAGGTTTTCGCATCGGCATCACCCATGGCTTGGGCAACCCGTTTGGGGTGCCGAAGAAGCTTGCCGGAACGTTTGATGGGGTAGATGTCATCGTGTATGGACACACTCATCGCTCTGATAATAAGGTCAGAGACGGGGTCCTCTTTTTCAACCCTGGAGCCTTTTCCAGCGGATTGCCCTTTTTCGGAGGGGGATCGGTTGGTATTCTGACACTCGGGGAGAGGGTTTCGGGTCAGATCATCAAACTTTGATATTGACCAGTTGTTAGAAGGCGTTTCAAAACCTCAGATCGCGTTTGAGGGCAAGGCGAAAGACGATGAAAAAGCGCAGCATACATGGGAGTATGTGAGCATTTTGAAGAGGCTTTCAACACAGCCATCGAGGGTTAGATGGGGTTTTGAAATGGCTTCTATTCTCGTGATCTCTTCCTAACTACCGATTCCACCTTAGCCTTTGCTGATGCTTCTTTGTCACGCCTATCGTCAATCTTGATGCTCGTGACGACTCGGAGGGCACCAGCTTTAAACGGCACCTCGTGCATCTTCAAGACAACGTCAAGGATCTCCTTTAGTTCCCCCTCAATGATAGTGCCCATTCCATGAACTTCATGGGTTAGACCGGAATCCTTCAGCACTCCAACGCACGCAGCAACATAACTGCTCAGACTGGTGGACTCTGTTCCGATCGGAACTATGCTGAGTTCTGCGATCGCCATAAGGACCTCCGTTGATTTTTCCGTTTTTCTTACAAAGGCACAGCCCGCCTTCTGGTAAACGATATATTTTCCCTGGGGCAAGCGTCAAGCGAAAAGACCCAGAGCAAGACCTATCAGGCGATTTGGCTTGACGATGGTAGTCAGACGAGGCAAAATAACAGGTTCCACCGAGATTGAACAAACGGAAAAGGGGAGTCATCGAGGCATGTCCCTAGACAAGATTGCCGTACGCGGCGCACGCGAGCATAACCTCAAGAATATCGATATTGACATCCCTCGAAATCGATTCGTCGTGATAACGGGCATTTCCGGCTCCGGCAAATCCACACTGGCTTTTGACACACTCTATGCTGAGGGGCAGAGGCGATATGTTGAGTCGCTTTCAGCTTATGCTCGCCAGTTTTTGGAGCAGATGGACAAGCCGGATGTCGACAGTATCGAAGGCCTTGCCCCAGCCATCGCCATCGAGCAAAAAACGATCACCAAGAATCCTCGTTCTACGGTGGGCACAGTCACTGAGATCTATGATTATCTTCGACTCCTGTTTGCCCGCATCGGCAAGCCACATTGCCACAGATGCGGACAACCCATTACAGCCCAGACCAGCCAGGAGATTGTAGACAGCGTCATGGCCCTGAAGCCAGGCACCAAGGTCGTTATCATGTCCCCTGTAGTCACCTACGAGAAAGGAGCTCATCAAAGATTGCTTCAAAGACTGCAGAAGGATGGCTTCGCAAGGGTTAGGGTAGACGGCAGGACGTTTGACCTGGATGAACCGATTTCAATCGACAAGAAAAAGAAGCATACTATAGAAGTCGTGGTAGACCGCCTGATTGTTAAAGAACCGGCGCGCAATCGTTTGGCCGACTCCATCGAGCTTGCCATGGGCCTTTCAGGGGGTGTGGTCACCGTGGACCTGTTACAAGGCGAACCAATCATCTTTAGCGAAAAGGCGGCCTGCACGCTTTGCGGAATCAGTTACCCCCCCTTCACACCTGCCAGTTTCTCCTTCAACAGCCCGCAGGGGGCCTGCCCGGCGTGTGACGGCCTCGGCTCAATGATCGTCTTTGATCCCGACCTGATTGTGCCTGACCCTTCCCTATCTTTGAGGGATGGTGCTATTTCCCCGTGGGAAAATCGACATTCGGTATACTTCTACCAGGTGTTAGATGCTATCACGAAACACTTTGGCGTGAACATCTATACACCGTTCATCGAGTTTCCTGAGGCCCTGAAGGATCTCCTACTTTACGGGTCCAAGGGCAAGATATTTCCTTTTTATCTTGAACGAGACGGCAGACGTTATACTTATTCCAGGCCTTTCGAAGGGGTTGTTGCGAACCTTGAGCGGCGTTACAGGGAGACCAGGTCACACCATGCCCGTGAAGGTATTGAACGGTTTATGAACAGGCGACCCTGCCCTGAATGTCATGGCGCAAGACTTAAACCAGAAAGCCTTGCAGTAAAGGTTGGTGGCGCATCGATTCATCAGGTGTGCGGACGTTCAATCGCCAACCTGGTTGACTTTTTTGGAGCGATTTCTCTTGGCTCACGAGACAGGGTTATAGCCGGTCCCATAGTCAAGGAGATCACCGAAAGGCTCCGTTTTCTGACCCAAGTGGGACTGGGCTACTTGACGCTCGGTCGGGCTTCAGCCACGCTTTCCGCAGGAGAGGGGCAACGGATTCGCCTAGCCACCCAGATCGGTTCCAAGCTAACCGGCGTACTCTACGTTCTGGATGAACCGAGTATTGGGCTTCATCAGCGCGACAACCAAAAACTCCTCAGTACGCTCACACAGATGCGTGATTTGGGCAATACAGTGCTTGTGGTGGAGCACGATGCAGAATCAATCCTTTCAGCTGAGTATGTAATTGATATGGGACCGGGAGCCGGGGTCGATGGAGGACATCTTGTATTTGATGGCCCCCCCGAGGGTTTGCTTCAGCACGAGACCTCTGTTACGGGCCAGTATCTGTCAGGTCGCAGAACCATTCCGGTTCCTCCAAGGCGGCGTCAGTTGAAAAACGGCTACATAGTTGTAGAAGGGGCATCTACCAACAATCTCAAAGATATTACCGTTCGGTTTCCTGTTGGATGTTTCTCGTGCGTCACCGGGGTATCGGGCTCAGGCAAATCGAGCTTAGTCATTGAAACGTTGTATCGAAGTCTGGCTCGTCGCTTCCATAATTATAGGAAAGCGGTGGGCAAATACAGGCGGCTGGTCGGCCTTGAAAAGATAGATAATGTCGTCAACGTGGATCAGTCTCCAATCGGACGAACTCCACGCTCCAATCCAGCTACCTACACGGGTGTGTTCACCGACATTCGTGACTTGTTTGCAAAAACGCCGGAGGCCAGGACGCGGGGATATAAACCAGGACGCTTCAGCTTCAATGTAAAAGGGGGGCGGTGCGAGGCGTGTCGGGGGGATGGAATCATCAAGATCGAGATGCACTTCCTCCCCGATGTTCATGTGACATGCGATGTGTGCGGGGGGAAACGATACAATCGGGAGACCCTGAATATAAGGTATAAGGGGAAGAACATCTCAGAGGTGCTGGACATGACTGTAGACCAGGCCCTCGACTTCTTTGGCAAGATCAAGAAGATAAGGACCAAGCTTCAGACCTTGGCGGATGTGGGCATGGGCTACATTCACGTCGGTCAACCTGCGACCACCCTGTCCGGCGGGGAGGCCCAGCGGGTCAAATTGTCGAGAGAACTTGGCAAGCGGTCAACAGGGAGAACCGCTTACTTTTTGGATGAGCCGACGACAGGGCTCCATTTTGCTGACATCCAGAAACTCTTGGACGTGTTAAATCGGCTCACGGACGCTGGCAATACGATCATAGTGATCGAGCACAACATGGACGTGATCAAGTCTGCCGATTACATCATCGACCTCGGACCGGAGGGAGGAGATGAGGGCGGCCATGTCGTTGGGTGTGGCACACCCGAAGAAATCACTGAACTCCCAGCTTCCCATACGGGAAGCTTTCTGGACAAGGTGCTTGGCTGTTCAACCCGAATTGTGTCTTAGAGACGGTCGAGGGCTAGCAGGGAGTTCCCCCAACCAAAAGGAAAGAACCGGAGACAAACAGGAAGAACAAGAGACCTCATACAGAGCTGCGCGGGCTATGTTATTACCGACCCGGATTTCATGTGGCGTTTTCGTCGCGATTTTGCCGGGGTGAGCTTGTAAAAGAGGGCCTCCAACCTGAGACTAAAATCTGCGTTTTCGGTAAAAATGTGGGCCGGACACTGGAGTTGGATGGGCGCAAAATTCAGAATGCCGCGAACTCCAGCCGCGACCAGCAAGTCGGCAGCCTCCTGCGCCCAGTCCGGCTTTACGGCAATCACGCCTATCTCCGCACCCATTTTCTTGACTATATCATTCATGGCTTCTATGGGGGAAACCTCTATGCCGCCAATCCTGGCGCCGATTCTCTTCGGTTTTCTGTCGAATGCTGCCACAAAGGTATAACTCCCATCAACGAACTGGGCATGTCTTAATAGGGCCGAGCCGAGATTTCCCGCCCCCACCACACCCAGACGCCACTTCTTGTCCAGGTTAAGGATCTTTCTAATCTCAAGAATAAGCTCTTTTGCATAATAGCCGACTCCCCTAACTCCGAATTGACCGAAGTAGGCAAGATCTTTCCGAATCTGTGCCGGGTTAATACCACAGGCGTCAGCCAAGCGAACCGATGAGACGACTTCTACGCCTTTTTGGTCTAAGAGCTCAAGGTTTCTTGCGTAAACCGACAGGCGAGCGATTGCGATTGAGGGAATTTTCACAAATTTCTCGAATAATATTCTTCAGTCTATATATGTCAAAATTGCTTGAATCTTGCGGGGTTGTCTTTGAAAGAAAGGGCTTAAAAATAAAAGTAAGAAAAAAACGGGGCTGCACACTGCCCGTTAAAGGCAGGTGCAGCCCCGTGCTGTTCTGCTCAATTAGTGACCGAACAGTGCTGCGATAGCTTTAGACTGCGGATGTGCGTAGATTAGAATCAGGGCAATAACCAGGGTGTAAATAACCAGAGACTCAACCATGGCGAGACCGATCAACAGGGTCACGGTCACCTTACCGGAAGACTCCGGGTTTCTGGCAATGCCTTCGACCGCATTCTTGATTGACCAGCCTTGTCCGATACTGCCCCCAAAAGCGGCCAGGGCAATAGCGAAACCGGCAGTAAACACGGAAACCGTGAAGTACCTCAAACCGGCCAGGGCAATCTCGTCACCTGCTGCATATGCCACAGTGGAAAGGGCACATAGCATGAATACGGACATCAGTGTTGAGAATGACAGCTTCTTGAACATGGACTTTTCCCTCCTTTACTCTTAAGGTTTTTTATGGGCTTCTTCCGTAGCACCATTCTATTTATCAGTGGGCATGCTCCATTGCACCAGAGAAGTACATGGTCGAAAGCAAGAAGAATACAAAGGCCTGCACAACGCTTACGAAGATACCCAGGGCCATTATCGGCAACGGGGCAAAGAACATCCCTGCCAGCATAAACAGGATACCCACGACCAATTCGTGACCGGCGATGTTTCCAAAAAGACGGATGCTGAGCGAAAGCACGCGGGCCAGGTGACCGATCATCTCAATCGGGAGTATGATGGGTGACATCCACCATATGGGCCCCATAAAGTGCTTGATATATTTAGGCCCGTGATACATGACACCAATTATATGGGTCATCGGCACGACAACGAGTGCGCAAGAGAGCGTCGTGTTTACAGTACCCGTTGGCGGGTAAAAACCCGGAATCAGGCCAAAAAGATTGCAGACAAGAATGTAGAGGAAGAGGGTGGCGAGGATCGGGAAGAAGCGGCGGCCTTCTTCTCCTGCGACGTCTACGACGAATTCTTCCATCCCGCCGATCATAAGCTCGATAAAGTTCTGACCCTTGGTGGGAATCATGCTTACTCCCCGGGCGCCAAGACCCAGAAGCCCTATGAGAACGAGCATGACAAGCCACGTATAAAGGACGTGGGGTGTGTGAAACTGTCCATAAAGATAGTGACGGATAAAATCGAGACCTAGAAGGCCAACCAGCTGATCTAAAAAGAAAATGGGGTGTTCCATATCACGCCGCCTCCTTGAAAATGATTCTTCTTATTTCATTGAATGTTGCTATGAAGATACTTGTGACCACCACTGATAGACCGATGATGAGCCCCAAGGGATTTACATAATGATCCGCTATAAGGATGAATATGATAACAGAACTGGCCAGAAACCGTACATAATATTTACCCAAAACCGCCCTTGTATTGGCCGTGTGTGGCGGGTTTAGGGTGCGCTTTAGAGATCGATACAACAGATGAAAATTGATCGTGACTATGAGGCCCCCGGCGAGGATACCCCACGCAAAAGGCCCTGACGCCAGTATAAACCCGGAGGTCGTGGCCGCGCAAAAAAGGATCCAGTTTGTCCAGGTGATGAATCTGAGCAATCTCCTTTCTATACGCATGGCCTGGTCTTTCTCTTACAGTTTCCGGCTCTTTTGTACGGCCAGATATATGTTCCGAAATCCGGCAATCACGCCAAAACCAAGAAATATAAGGGTCAGCCACGGGGAAGTATGAAATATCCGCGTGTCGAGCCAGTAACCGATGCCCAGGCCGATCACGATGGACAGGGCGATGGAAAAACTCAGGCTACTGTAATACCACAGCTCCCTGAACAGTTTCTTGTTCTCTTCTTTCATGACAAAGAGCGCTTACCCAAAGTGCCGATCCTGTCGAACAGACCGACCTTTGAGGAACCAAGCGCCAACTATCATATCACTGCCTCCAAGTCAATCCCTAAATTCGCAAAGTGGCGAAAACCTCTTCAGCTGCCAAGATCGTAGCCTGGATATCCCCTTCATTGTGGGCACTTGAGACGAAAAGGGCCTCGTATTGAGATGGTGCCAGGTATATGCCCCGTTCGAGCATCCCCCTGAAATATTTGGCAAACATCTCGAGGTCGCTCTTCTGGGCACCGGCAAAGTCGAAAACGCGCTCTTCGGTGAAAAAGAGCCCCATCATAGAACCAACCCGATTGCTTACCATAGGGAGTTGTGCCTTTGCAGCAGCCTCTTTCAGGCCCGCTTCCAGCATGCCTGACTTCGCTTCCAGGGTTTCATAAAACCCTGACTGCCGCAAACATTTCAACGTAGCGATGCCGGCTACCATGGCCACGGGGTTCCCCGAAAGGGTTCCAGCCTGGTAAACCGGGCCCTCAGGGGCGACCTTCTTCATAATATCTTTCTTCCCGCCATACGCCCCCACCGGGAGCCCGCCCCCAATGACCTTACCCATACAGGTGAGATCCGGGATTACCTCGTACAGGGCCTGGGCACCACCATATGCAACACGGAACCCTGTCATAACCTCATCAAATATGAGGATTATCCCTTGGTCCTGTGTCAACGTCCTCAACGTTTCCAAGAATCTCGGCTCGGGCGGGACAAGCCCCATGTTTCCGGCCACAGGTTCAACGATAATGGCCGCAATCTTGTCGCCTTTCTTGGAAAGAACATCGGCTACTCGCTCCGCATCGTTGTATGGCAGGGAAAGGGTGTTTTGCACGAAAGCCTCAGGAACGCCGGGGCTTCCGGGAATACCCAGTGTTGCCACCCCAGAGCCCGCTTCCACCAGGAGGGTGTCAGCGTGGCCGTGATAGCAGCCATCAAACTTAATCAGCAGGTCTCTCCCCGTGACACCCCGCGCCAGTCGAATGGCACTCATTGTGGCCTCAGTGCCAGAGTTGACCATCCGGACCATCTCTATTGATGGAACCGCTTCGATGACCATCTCGGCCAGTTCTATCTCAAGGTCTGTGGGGGCCCCAAAGCTGGTTCCTCGCCCCAGCACACCTCGGATGGCTTCTATGACGTCCGGATGGGTATGCCCAAGGATCATAGGGCCCCAGGAACCCACGTAGTCAATGTAGGCATTGCCATCCGCATCGAAGAGCCTGGAACCTTCGCCTCGCTGGATAAAGACAGGCTCTGTGCCCACTGAACGGCAGGCCCGAACAGGACTGTTCACACCCCCAGGAATTACCTGCTGGGCCCTTGCAAAGAGTTTTCCAGAGACATCTTGCTTCATTTACAGCAAACTCTCCTCTCTTTCCCTATTTGATTGATTTGCTTCCCGTCAGTCCCGTCTTTTTGAACGGGGTCAAGGGGGTTGCTTCACAAAGACGATTATATTCGTCTCCGGGGAGCCCGGCCTTCAGGACGGTTTGCTTTAACCCTTCCTTTATTGGTTGCCCCGGCAAAAAGCAAGTTTTTTGTGAACCTGCTTCATAGCCGGTCTCAGGAGAAATGCAGGTTGAGAAGGAGTCCTGTCGCCAAACTCAAAGGGTCTTTTGGTGAGACCTTTGCATAACCTCTTTTCACTTGTGTGTTTGAACTTTTTGACCCATCTACGGACTTGCTTACTAAATCCTGAGAACTCGGCCTAACGGCCTCAAACAGCCCAGGATTTGCCCACTTGCGTGGGCCGCTCGCTTCGCCCGGAAGGGTACCCCAAAAGGTTCAAAATTGTCGTTTCAAGGGGTTATGCAAAGCTCTCTTGGGGTGTGTAAAGACGAGGTCTATGCGTATTTTCTGTGGAGGGGAGAATGGACTGAACAAATAACTTATGTCTCGAAATACGATGTGAATCTTGTGCGCAATCTCATGATGGTCTTGGTATGAATCTGGGAGACTCTCGACTCCGTCAGACCCATAATCTCTCCTATCTCCTTTAATGTTAATCCGTCATAGTAGTACAGTGAAACCACCATCTGTTCCTTCTCAGGTAGGGCCTTGATTCCATCAGCAATGACCCCCTTGAGTTCTTGGGTCATCATGTGGTCAATAGGGTTATCATCTCCTCGAATCAAGCTCTCGTACGATGTCTTGGAGGACTCACCGCTATGACTGTCCACATACTCATCAAGGCTCAAAAGCTCAATGTCCTGGGCCTTATCAAGCATCTCATAGTAAGTCTCCAAATCAATGCCCATCTGTCCGGCTATCTCTGAGTCCTCGGCCGGTCTGCTAAGCTTTTGCTCAACTGCGGTTGTAACCTTTTCCATCTCACGAATTTTCTTTCTGATTGAGCGAGGCAACCAGTCCATACTCCTGAGTTCATCTAAGATTGCCCCCTTAATCCTGAATTCTGCATAGGTCTTTAACTGGGCTTCCCTGCGAGGATCAAACTTTTCAATGGCATCCAACAGTCCAAGGCTCCCCGCGCTTATCAAATCATCTGTAGATACATTGGGGGGAAGGCGCATTGCTATGCGGTTTGCCAAGAATTTTACCAACGGGGCGTACTGTGTGATCAAGGCACTGCGTTCTACTTCATCCCTCGTTCCTGACGACTCTAAAGTGGTCTTGCTGTAGTTGTCTCTTGCTTGCATTCTGGGCATCTTGTTACGCCTATCCTAAATGTTGGAAGAGGCCTCATGCCTCTGGCGCCATCAGTGACAGCTCATGAGTTTTCTCCAGAAAAACTTGATGTTTCCGTCAGAAGGTCCATTCCCTGAACTGGCTAGGAACCGTTCAGCCAACTCACAAAAGCCCTTACTGGACACACTCTCCGGGTAACGTTGAAGCACGGGGCACTGTTCCCTTGCTGCCCTTTGAAAGTTGTCATCTTTGAGTATGAATCCAAGATATTCCAGGGACATGCCCTTCCCAAAGCGCTCAAGGGCGCCGGTCAAGTCTTCAAAGACCGATTTTGCCTCCTCTTCGTCATTCACCATATTGACAAGCAACTTAAAACGCCTGGTGCCATGTTGGGTATGCATAATCTCCATCAAGGCAGAGGCGGATCTGATAGAACTTGGCTCGCATGTGGCCACCACGATCCTTTCCTGTGCAGCTATGTTAAAATAGATGATGTTCGAAGAAATACCCGCCCCGGTGTCGATCAGAAAGATGTCAAAGTCTCCATCTAACGTGTCGAACTCATTGAGAAGATTAAGTTTCTGCCCATTCGTTAAATGGGCCAACTCGTGTACACCCGAACCTGCAGGTATGATAAGAACCCCTTCGGGACCCTCAACGATCACCTCTGCAAGATCCTTTTCACCGCTAATCACATGTCTGATGTTGTAGGCAGGGCTAAGGCCGAAAATAATATCAATATTTGCCAGCCCAAGATCACCATCCAATATGAGCACACGTTTTCCAAGTCGCCTAAGTGCTATGGCTAAGTTTCCGACAATATTGGTCTTTCCTACGCCACCCTTGCCGCTCGTTACGGCAACAACCCGAGGGAAAGCCGATCCCGCTGAGTATATTCTTACCCCTTTGACCCGATTCACATCACGAGCCTTCTCATTGAAAATGCCTACAAAATTGACCATTTACTATTCCCGCCTATGCTGTTTGCCTTATCCATACCGAATCTGTCTTCTGTCGTTATCAGTAGCAATTTGTGTGCCTTTGTTGTCGTGCCTGCAACTTTTTTCCACATTTACTTAAGTCGTTACCCGAAATCCGCAGACTGCCCCCAAGAACACGAATTATATCAGTATGTTCCATTCGTCTGGTCAAGGGGAAAGGCTGTTTCAATGGTTTCCCTTTGCCCCGGCAAGGCTGGGGTTTTCCCTCATTTTGTTGCTTTGCATAGCTTGGAGAAACCCTCTGTCAGCGACCTACCCACCCAAACGGAAGGAGGTGCTAAAGGAAAACGTAATGATATGGAGGGGTTTGTGCCTGTGTGGGTTCTCAAGACATGATTTGGGATAATCCCTGCCCGACAGCGGCAACGGATCAATTCTCTGACCTCTGTACAGACGGATATGTCAGCTTTTTGACGACGATGATGTCATGAAAAATGACTGGAAGGATTAAGGGATGTGTATTACGAACCGATGGCGGGCTTGTAAATCTTCTTCTTTTTCATCTTTTCAATAAGGGTGGTTCGATTCATCTTGAGCAGTTTTGCCGCCTTTGTTTTGACCCAGTTTGCCTCGTTAAGGGCATCCAGAATCAATCTCTTCTCATATTCTTCGACAGCATGGTCAAAAGGAAGGTCGCCCTGGGGAGTGGGGACTACAAAGGGCCCCGCAGTTTCGCCCTGCCGTTTTATGGGTTCGGGGATGTCATCAAGGCCAATTTCCTCACCATTTGCCAGGATAATGACCCTTTCCACCAAGTTCTCAAGTTCCCGCACATTTCCGGGCCAATCGTGTTTCAGGATGGTATCCATCGCCTCTGATGCAAATCCCTTGATATGTTTTTGTTTCTCTTGGGCGAATTTTTTGACGAAGAAATCCATGAGCAATGGAATATCTGACTTTCTCTGCCTTAGAGGAGGGACCGTTATCGGAATAACATTGAGTCGGTAGTAAAGGTCCTCTCTAAATTTCCCATTCTTCACAGCACTAAACAAATCTTGGTTAGTTGCAGCAATTATGCGAATATCTACCCCAATAGTCCTCGTGCTTCCCACCCTTTCGAACTTCTGTTCCTGAAGCACCCTCAACAGCTTAACCTGGAGGTTGGGGCTCATGTCCCCGATTTCGTCCAAGAAAATGGTCCCCCCATTGGCGAGCTCGAAACGGCCGATACGAGACTTGTGCGCACCAGTGAAGGCGCCTCTTTCATGCCCGAACAGCTCGCTTTCCAAAAGCTCTTCAGGTATAGCCCCACAATTAATAATAACCATGAGGTTGTCTCTTCGGTAGCTGTTGTAGTGGATGGCCTTGGCTATTAGTTCTTTTCCTGTGCCGCTTTCGCCGGTAATCAATATTGTGCTGTCTGTATCGGCAACCTTCTCTATTAGTTCAAACACCTCTTGAATAGGCCTGCTGTCACCAACAAAATTTTCGAATCGATACTTTTTCTTCAGCTGCTGCCTTAATAGGATGTTTTCTCTTTCCAGAAGTTTATATTTCAGGGCCTTTTCCACGACCATCAGTATCTCACCAGACTTTATCGGCTTTGTAATGTAATGAAAGGCCCCCGCTTTAATAGCTTCAACAGCGCCTTCAATGGTGCCATAACCGGTTAAGATGATGCACATTGTCTCAGGCGACTGATCAACGACATGCCTTAGAACCTTCATCCCGTCAATCTCCGGCATCTTGAGGTCTGTAACAACCAGATCGTAAAACTCGGCATTGATAGACCTTATCGCCTTTGTGCCGTCCAGGGCTGTGTCGACCGCGTAACCTCCTTCTTTTAGTACCTCTGCTATTACTTCAAGAATCTTGGGATCATCATCCACTACTAGTATCTTATACACCGGTTTTGTCATAATGTTCGTTTTCCTATGTTTAATCTGTGTGGGCCTTACGTCCTTGGTACAGCGCAAGGTTGCGCCTGGCTGCTTGAGAAGAGCCGCTATCTGTTCCCATGACAGGCCTGGTACAACTCAACTGCAATGATCACATCTGCCAGCCTGAGCCATTCATAAACTAGATTCTATCATTATTCAAGTGGATTATGGAAACGCTGTTTCTCAAATCGGTGGGGAATAAAGATGTCGGTGGTTTGTCATTATTTTCAAGTCCGAGCCGGGCAGCCGTTTGGGTAACGACCCATTCGAGGGAAAGATGCTTATTTCCCCAACCCCTTTTTCTGTCGTAGTTCTCAAAAAAGTGTTCCGATTGATCTTCTATGATTATTGCAAAACCTACAACCCGAAGCCTGGCTTCTTTCACAGCTTTTGATAGACGCTTGGCCTGACGTACGTGAACCGATGGCTAATGCGGGTCAGAGTTTCTGAGTGTCCGATGAAGAGATAGCCCCCATCCTGTAGCCTCTCGTACAATTTGTTCGTTAGGATCTCCTGAGTCGTTCTGTCGAAGTAGATCATTACGTTTCGGCAAAGAATAACGTCAAAGGGCTCTTTGAAGTCAAACGGCTCGACAAGATTCAGGCGTCTGAACTGAACCATTTCCCTTAATGAAGGTTTAACCTTGAAATAGCCTTCCTGCCCGCCGTAACCTCGATAAAAGTATTTCCTGACTACAAGTGTTGGTACCTTTTCAAGTTTGGCTGCCTGATACACACCTCTCTTGGCCTGTGTCAGGACCTTTGTGGATATATCGGTTGCCAAGACCTTCATATCGAAGCGCGGGTTCTTATCCAGATATTCCGACAGCAACATGGCCAGGGAATAGGGCTCCTCCCCGCTTGAACATCCTGCGCTCCAGAATCGGACTTTGTGAAACCCTGCTGCTTCTTTGTCCGCAGCGTAGGTCGGAATGACCGCCTTCTTCAAAAAATCAAAGTGTTTTTCTTCTCGGAAAAAGCTGGTCAAGTTGGTGGAAATAGCATCCAACATCTTCACCAACTCATCCCCGCTGTCCTCTTGCGTCAAGAACCCGTAGTAAGTTGTGAAATCTTCAAAACCTGCCTCACGGAGCTGTTTGCCTAGTCGGGCCCGAACTAGTTCCTTCTTCCGATGATGCAGATTGATGCCGCATTTTTCATAAACCAAGGCGCTGAAGCGTCTGAAGTCTAAGTCTGATAAGTCTGTAGAAGGCATGTCCGTACTCAACAATCAGCTTGATTCTGGCATCCCTTACGCCCAGAGCGAAAATGGCCGCAGCGTGATGCAAAAGGTTACCTTATTGAAGTATCTGTGAGG
>JBEQLC010000160.1:0-4586 GCA_040326175.1 Desulfobacteria bacterium
CGGGTGTCGTACAGACCTACCTTGGAGAGAATTTTGAAGTACGGACCCACCAGCAGCACACCGGGCAACATCTGGCTCGCCAGGAAGAAACCTATAAGAAAACGCCTCCCTTTGAAAAAAAATCTGGAAAAGCCGTACCCGGCCAAAGCACCAAAAAAGGTGGAAAGCACGGCAGTGGCTAGCGATATAATGGTGCTGTTAAAAAAGTATATGTCGAAGTTCTTTCTCACCCAAATGCCGATGTAGCTGTCCACGGTTAGATTTTGGGGCATCCATGTAGGGGGAATACGGAAGGCTTCTGCTTCGGTTTTCAGTGAAGTGGATAACATCCAGGCGAAGGGAAATAGACAATACAGGCAGAGGACGATAAGAAAGAGCCACAGAAAAGCCTTTGCGAAAATCTTATTGGTATTGAAGGTTGCAACTTTCATTGGCTTCATTCTTCCTGGCTTATCATCCAGATATAGGGAAGACTGACCAACAACAGAACGATGGTCATGACCACTGCGACCGACGAGGCGTACTCAAATCGAAAAAACTGGAAGTACTGTTTGTACGTGTAAGTGGAAAGAACCTCCGTCAATATACCGGGACCTCCCTGGGTCATGGCCTGAATGAGACCAAAGCGACGGACTTCCCAGACTGTATCCAGCGCTAATGCAACAACGATCATTTTTCTCAAGCCTGGGATGGTGATATGGAAAAACATCTGCGGTTTGGAGGCCCCATCGATAGAGGCTGCTTCATAAAGATGCGGCGGGATAGCCTGCAGCCCTGCCAACAAGATCAGCATCACGAAAGGGAACCCCCGCCAGAGATTGACGAGAATGACGCTAAACATGGCGAGCTTGGGGTTTGACAACCACTCCACAGATGTATTGATCAAGCCGACCTTCAGGAGAACGTCGTTTACGGCTCCGTAAATTGGATTGAACATCCATTTCCAGATGATCCCCGCCACCACATCGGGCACCACCCATGGCAGCAAGGCAATAAGCCGAAACAGGGGCCTTGCCGGTATGGCACTGTTGAGCACCATCGCCACAGCCAGACCGAGGATCATGTGAGTGGCAACGCTGGCAAACACGAAGATGGCAGTGTTCCAGAACGTTGTCATAAAGAAGGGATCTTTTAACAGATAGTTGTAGTGGGCAAGGGTGTAGGTTCCGGCCTGTTCAGCTTTGACGCTGTAGAGAATGCTGGTAATGGCCGGAAAACCCAGAACCAGAATCAGCAGAAGAAGCCCTGGAAGCACAAAGGCGATCCACATGTAACGGTCTTTTATCCACATGCTTCAGTCCAGGTGGTTTACATCAGTCGGCGAAAAGGGAGCGGTCTCCCGCCCCCTTTCCTCGATAGTTTTACCTGTTTTCGCCTCAAGTCCCTATCTTGCCAGAATGGCGTTAATTCTCTCGTCGGCTTCAGCTAAGGCCTTTTGGGGGGTCTTCATACCCACGATGGCCTCCTGAACAGAGGTGGTGAAAGTGTCCATGATTTCAGGCCATTGCTTGATCTGAGGCTCCACCATTCCATAGGGAAGCTGCGATGCCATTACACTGGCAAACTTGTCATTCAAGATCTCCGGCGCAACACCGCTGACATCTTTTCGAGCAGAAGTGACTCGGTTATCGACGAACCACTTCAATTCGCTATCTTTGCTGGTGATGAACTTCATCAGTTCCCAGGCTTCCTGAGGATGCTTGGTGTTGGGACTCATCACCCAAGAGCTCAGCCAGATGGCGGTTGCCGGTTTCGTTTTCATCGGGGCCGGAGCACACTTGAGCACCTCAAAGGCGTTCAAATCTGGGTTGATCTTGTTGACAATGGGTGGTGTCCACCCAGAACCCAAGATCATGGCCACCTTTTTCTGGGCAAACTGGGTGCGAACCTCTTGGGGGTTCATGGCAGTCAAGCCCGGAGGAACAACCTTATATTTTGTATAGAGTTCCACAAAAAAGGTAAAGGCCTCGCGAGCTTTACGGCTGTCAAGAGCGGACTTCTTCATATCCGGTGTCAAGTAATCGGCGCCGAAGCTCCACAAGAAGGGACCGAACCTCATGGAAAACCCTGGGCTCTTAGCGCCGACGGTACCAAATCCCCACTGATCAACCTTTCCGTCTCCGTCGGTATCACGGGTTAGCTTCTTGGCATAGCTGAGAAACTCTTTCCAGGTCTTGGGAGGCTTATTCGGATCGAGCCCTGCCGCCTTGAACATTTCCGTGTTGTAGAACAGGACCATGGTCATGTAATCACCTGGCATGGCGTGCATTTTGCCATTGTACTCCATCAATTTATTGGGCAGTGGGTACCAGGCGTCCAGGAATCCGGGCCCTTCTTTCTTGATAAAAGGCGTGAGATCTTTGGCATAGCCCTTACCAAAAAACATCGGCAGAGAGAAGGCGTGCACGTGGAAAACATCCGGTGCTCGACCGGCTTCAGACTCCACCGTATATTTCGTCTCCTTTTCCTTATAAGATACGGGTTCGAGGACGACTTTGATGTTTGGATGCTGTTTATGAAAGACAGCCATCGCCTCGTTTAGAGACTTATTCCAAACGTCCTCGGTTAGATGCCAGTCGGAGAACCTTAAGGTCACCTGGGCTGCCGTTGCCGCAGTGAAAGAACATAGCACCAGCAAGGCAACCGCGCAAATAGCAATTGTGAGCAGTTTTCTCATTTCCCTACCCTCCTCCTTCTCTATCTTAGATTGAAGCAAATATCCACTTCCTTTCATTTTTTCTCTTGTTCACCTCCCCTCCCTCACGGGGCGAAAGCCTAGCTTTGAGGATACTTCCGCCGCTGTTTTCATGACCTCCGTTTTTAACTCGCGGTGAATCCTTTCCAGGGACATCCGGACTGTGGGTCCCGAGATGCTGATGCCAGCTATTACCGTTCCCCGGTCGTTCCGCACAGGTGCCGCAACGCAGCGAATCCCTACTTCATTCTCCTCGTCATCCACCGCGTATCCTTGCTGTTCTACCATGGTTAGGTGTTCCAGCATTTGCTCTACATCGCTGATGGTGTTTTCCGTTAATCTTGGCAGTCCCTTTTCAGAGAAGATCTCAGTCTTGTGTTTGTCCGACATAAAGGTCAGAAGCACTTTGCCTACGGCACAACTATGAGCAAAAATCCGCATGCCTACTCGAGAGGCCATCCTCAACCCCTTTGGATCATCCATCCTCTCAACCTTTTCCAGATAGACAATTTCATGCTCGTCGAGGATTGCCAGATGAACGGTCTCTTGAACTCGAATGGCCAGCCTGTGCAGGCAAGGCTCTGCTTCTTTCCGAACATCAATGCGATCCAATACAGCTTGCCCCAGTTCAACCAATTGAAAGCCTAAGCGGTACTCTTTTGAAATCTCGTCTTGGGTGACATATCCGAAACGGCAAAAGGTGGTGAGCATTCTGTGAACGGTTGGTTTCGGCAGGTTTAACTCACTCGCAAGCTCTCGAATACTGTAGGTCTGGTTTCCTTTTCCCAGGAGATCCAGGATGCTGCATCCCCTTTCGATGGCCTGCACACCCGATTTTTTGGACGGCTTTGGACTGGGCATGTCGGTTATTCCATATAATGAAATGCTATTTCATTTTAGTAAGAATGCCTTTCCAGTGTCAATGTTTTTTCGAACAATATATCCAACCGCAAGGGTATCCTGAACATCTAGGTGGGAGAGGGAAGCAAAAGGATCTTCTGCTACTTGTGGGTAATCTCTTTGGGTCGGGGCAGGTAGTTCAATGTAGCTGAACCCTGACTTCAAGCTGTGTAAAGGGAGACATTGTGGCCGGTTAGCGTGTCCTTGTCAAATGATTTTCCTCTTGAGCGGGCTTGACTGGAGAGTATCTCACCTTGGATCAACTACGTGCTTCCTCTATAAATGATAGACACTCTGCTACTTTCTTGCTCAAACCTTGCCAATCACCCTTCGACACCAATTCTTTAGTTACGAGCTTGGAACCTATCCCTAGACAAGCGGCACCAGCCTGAATCCAGTTTCGGATCGAGTCCCTTGTGGGGTCCACCCCGCCGGTGGGCATGATACGCGTCCAGGGCATGGGCCCTGATATGGCCTTGACGAAGGCAGGTCCTCCCACCAAGCCGCCGGGAAATATTTTCACTATTTCCACGCCTAGAGCCTCTGCGTTAGAAATCTCTGAGGCTGTTGCGCATCCAGGAGAGTAAGCGATTTTCCGTCTGTTGCACACCTCGGCGACTCCCGGATTGAGGATGGGACCTACTACGAAATTGGCCCCACTGTTGATATAAAGCGCGGCAGTTGGAGCGTCTATCACCGAACCGACCCCGAGAATAACCTCGCCCCGCTGCTCTGCAAAATAGGTTACCAGTTCGCTAAATATGCGATAGGCGGAGTCGCCGCGATTGGTGAACTCAATAACCCTGGCTCCACCATCGGCACATGCATCGACAATATTCTTGGCTGTCTCAAAGTCATCATTGTAGAAGACAGGGACCAGGCCGAGGTCGTAGATGGCGTTTATCACCTGGATACGAGAAAATCTAGCCATGTTATTCCTCCATTAGCGCTTGATTATTTTTTCGAAATTTATCTTGCATTCCCGATTGGC
>JBEQLC010000161.1:0-4546 GCA_040326175.1 Desulfobacteria bacterium
CGCTGAGGGGCACCTTCCCAATGGTGACTACAGGATCCCTGAGGACCTTGAAGCGGCCCTTTATACGCGCAAATGCAAACCCCATCCGGGCAAGCTGATTTCGGTCATAGTAGAACTGCCTGATGGATATTCCAAGATCTTTGGCGATTTGACCGGGGAGTCTGTCAGGCTGTGCCCTGACCTCAACGATGATTCGCAGAAGGCGTGCAAGCCGGTGACTTTGCATAAAAATGCTATAGATTCTAACTGGTTCAAAGTCAAGGCAAAAAATAGGGCTTCTGTTCCCAACGCGAGCCCGTTGGAACCAGACCGCCGGCGTAAGGCGAAGGGCGCAGGGCACAAGGAAAACCCCTCAGCCTTTAGCCCTTTAGCAGTTGGCTCTTATCGGAATATTTGGCCTGCTCTACAAAACGATATCCCGTGACCGTTGCCTGAAAGCTGAAGAGTGCCCTTTTTGGCAACATTCTGTATTCCAATGGAGACCCTTGGAAAATGTTCAATTTTGTTCAAGGTCAAGGAAGGGGAAGATTTTGACCACAGGAATACTATGAGTATTTCGAGGACCAAAATCTGACCCTGACACAGACATTGGGCAAAAGAGGATATTTTGCAGGGGTCTCCTATTGACAGGTTCAGAGCCTACTGCTAATCACACGTTCATGGCTGAAAAGATTCGCGTTGGTGCCCTGATCTCAGGAGGCGGGACCAATTTGCAGGCCATCATCGATGCCTGCAACTCGGACCGAATAGATGCAAAGGTCGTCTTTGTGGGTTCGGACAACCCACAGGCCTACGGTCTTGAGAGGGCCAAAAAGCATGGGATTCCGACCTTTGCGGTCGATTACAAGGCCATCATAGACGACACCAATGGAAGGTCGCTGGAAGATCTGGTTCCCAAGGACTTTGATCTGGAGACCGTGTTATCCAGACAAGGGGTATCCCCTGCTGTCTCCGAGCGCGAACAAGTGAAACCATACTTTTGCACGAGGGCCATTGCAGAGGCTGCCCTGCTTCGGGAAATGGCTTCCTATCCGTTTGACCTTCTGGTCCTGGCGGGCTTTATGCGGATAGTCACTCCCTACTTTATTGACCACATAAACACAGACCGATCACGTCCTCGGATTATGAACATCCATCCAGCTCTTCTTCCATCCTTTCCAGGGGTTGATGGCTATGGTGACACGTACCGCTCCGGATGCAAGGTGGGCGGGTGTACGGTCCATTTCGTTGACTATAGAGAAGATACCGGACCTATTATTGGACAGAAGACTTTTGAGATCACGCCTGATGATACCCTTGATACTATTAGGGCGAAAGGTCTAAGGCTTGAATACCAGCTTTACACGGAATGCATTCAGCTGTTTGCGGAGGACCGCTTGAGGGTTGTCTCCAGGACCCATACCCTTGCAAGCGGCACCGAGTTCAAAAGAAAGGTTGTTGAAATCACCGGATAGCATCCCCTCCAGTGCAGTGGATCTATCCTTCCCAGGCAGCTTCAAGTCATATTTGCTTGACCGGCTCGCTCCCCGCGCACGAAGTGCTGCCGTAAGGCAGAACGCCCGTCCTTCAGAACGGGGAAGCTTCACACAGCAGCACCCATTTCTTATTGATTATTAAGGATGTCATATAGTAATTCTCATAAGTATGTTCCGTTTTGAACCATTATGAGGATCTATCAGAGGGCATCCCTTTTTGAAGTCAGGGCACTGATTATTTCCTGACAGGTACAACAACGGCACTGTCTTCTTCACAGTCTTGACCCATTTGCAAACAGGCTACCAAGCGTATAGGGGTGTTGCCGTGTGCCTAGCCTGTAGAGTTCCGTGCATTATGCTCCAACGAGCGTAGAGGGGGATTGACCTGATTCAAAAAGGGATGTCCCCTGACAGCTTAAAAGATTGCCGCAAACGGAACATGTTTTTGAGAACCGCTCTAGCACAGGAACCAGGTATACGAACTTTCCCGTGTCACGTCCTGGGCCAGGAGAAAAGGAGGTGGTCGCATGCATGTAGGTCTGATTATGCGCAAGGATTTGGTGACAGTCCCCCCTGACACTTCCCTTGTGAAGGCAAGGGACCTCATTAATGAGAAGCTGATCGATCATCTTCTCGTTGTTGACAAAGATGGTAAGCTTGTTGGGATCGTATCGGACAGAGATCTGAAGCAGGCTTGGGCATCCCCGGCAACAACGCTGAGCGCTCACGAGTTGAACTATCTCTTAAAACAACTGAACGTAGAAGCGATCATGGTCAAGAAGATCATGACCGTTACGCCGGGTACGACCATTGAACGCGCAGGCCGCATCATGCAAGAAAACAGGATCAGTGCACTGCCCGTCATGGAGAACGAAAAGCTGGTCGGCATTATTACAACGACAGATGTCATGGGTGTGTTGCTTGATGCCATCGGCATTGACGGAGAGAGTGCCCGTTTTGTCGTTCTGGTCGAGGACCGCGTGGGCATGATAGCGGAGGTGTCGAGGATTCTAAAAGAGGAGCAGATCAATATTCGCAGCCTTGTTTCCTGGCCCGAGAAGACATACCCTGGCATCTATCAGATTGTCCTGAGGGTTAGCGCTGCAAATGGGGAAAAGGCGATTTCAACTTTGACCAGGGCTGGATTCAAAGTCTTGACCGAATACGTTGACGACCTGAGCCCATACTTGCCAGGACAGTGAATTGACTGGTATACGTGATACCGGAAAGGGGCAGCTTCGTGCCGGCCCCTTTTTTGCACTTGGGCCGCTGTTCCGGTTTGTGGGGGGCAGGGCGGCTGCAATCACTGACGAGTGAGATCTTCGTGGAACATCGTCATCAAAATCAAAATCACAATCACAACCACGCCCGCTGTTCGGTTCGAGAAACAGGCAAATCGAGACTTCGCCTCGTCCTCGTCCTGACCTCACTTTTCTTCGTGGTCGAGGTGTTGGGTGGCCTTTGGACCAATAGCCTGGCGCTTCTTTCGGATGCAGGGCACATGCTGTCGGATATGTTCGCCCTGGGGCTAAGCCTGTTTGCCTTTTGGCTCTCATCCAGAAAACCTTCTCCAACCAAAACCTATGGATATTACCGTTTTGAAGTTGTTGCCGCCTTCATTAATGGCGTGCTGCTCATCCTGATTGCGTTGTGGATTTTTGGAGAGGCTTACAGCCGTTTTCAGGAACCAGTTGCAGTGAAAAGTGTTCCCATGCTTGTTATCGCCGTGTTGGGGCTGATGATAAACCTGTTGGGCATCTATCTACTGCATGAGATCGGCACGAAAAACATAAACATAAGAGGGGCCCTGTTTCATCTTATAGGTGATGCGGCCGGGTCTGTGGGGGCAATCGCGGCAGCCATTGCGATAAGCCTGACCGGTTGGACACTCTTTGACCCACTGGTCAGCGTTCTCATCGGGCTTCTGATTATCTACAGCGCATGGCGTCTGCTGTGGGATGTGGTTAATATCCTTATGCAGGGGGTTCCCCCTCACATTGATTTGGACAGCATAAGGCAGGAAATCCTCTCTGTGGACGGAGTAATCGGTATGTGCGATCTTCATATATGGAGCTTAACCTCTGAGATGGAGTCATTAAGCGCTCACGTTGTTGTTGAAGATATGGGACGAAACAAAGAAATTCTCGAAAAATTGACATGCCTGATCAGAGACAGGTTCGGAATTAATCATGTGACCCTCCAGATAGAGGACGAGGCGGTAGGAACATGCAAGCTCTTCCCGGAGGAGATATAAAGGCCACGGTTGCCATAGTCGGTTGCGGGATTGTGGGCACGGCAATGGGCAAGCTTCTCGGAAAGGCCGATTACCATATATCGGGGGTGGCCACGAAGCACCTTGAGACAGCCCGCAGAGCTGCCGAGGCCACGAGCGCCGAGAGGTTCTCTGTTTGTCCGTGGGAGATCACCCGAGAGGCAAAGATTGTATTTATTACCACTCCTGATGATCTGATTGAATCTACATGCATGACAATCTCAAAACACAAGGGTTTTGAAAAAAATGCGGTGGTGATTCACTGCAGCGGGGCCCTTTCGTCAGATATACTGTCGTCGGCCAGAGACTCTGAGGCCATGGTGGCAACCCTTCATCCCCTACAGAGCTTTGCATCAACAGACCAGGCCGTCAGCCTGGTGCCCGGCTCTTTTTGCACTATTGAAGGTGATAAGGATGCCCTGCCAATTGTCCGTGAAATTGTAGAAGATATTGGTGGTATCCTATTGGAGATTACAGCAGAGAAAAAGACCCTGTATCACGCAGCGGCGGTGGCCGCCTCCAACTATCTAGTAACTCTAATACACCTTGCCCTTGAGTTAGATAAAGCAGCAGGGTTGACTAGTGATACATCCTATAAGGCTCTCCTCCCTTTGATCAAGGGTACCCTGAGTAATATCGGCGAAGAAGGGATACCAGGAGCCCTGACAGGGCCCATTGCCCGTGGAGATGTGGCAACCGTATCTGCACACCTTAAGGCTATGGAAAAGGATGCCCCAAAGCTTCTGACGCTATACAGGTGTCTGGGGCTTTACACGATTGATCTTGCCATGGCCAAGGG